>NZ_ABOX02000006.1 GCF_000172555.1 Pedosphaera parvula Ellin514 | reverse complement strand
AATCGCACTTCGTCACGTATTTGGGTAGTTTCACGTTCCATACTATTGATCGGTTTAACCCGGTTCAGCCCCGTCCAATGACCAACCGCCAGGCCAGGAACTGGAAGGCAATCAATTTTCAGCCGCTGTTTGATGTTCATAATAGCTCCTCTACATAGCGCATCAAATGTATGGCTAACGAGCGGCATACGTCAACAAAATAATACCATACGCGTGAAGGTATAAGCCGGGACGATTCAGTTGGATGGGAAGCGGTTGCGCAGCAGATTTTTGCACAAAGCGAGGCGTGAGTCGCGAGCATATCCAAATTGGATACGTAAGCGACGAACAACGAAGCTTTTGTGCAAAAAGATCAAGCAAACGCGACCACTCCAACTGAATCGTTCCGGATTAGACCACCTTGTTCTCCGCCTCCCGCCAGCACTTCCTCAACCCGTCCTAATTCTCACTCAGGCTCGCCATCACCTATTGTATCCAAACCTCCTCCGCCTCAAAGAGGCGCTATCGAGAGGTCTGTAAGACCGAAAGAAATCAGCCTGGGGCAAACGCGCAAAGCGCGTGCCGCCTCAGGTAATCATCCCCTCACAAACACCACACTCTGCCGAAGGCGCGAGCCCAAGCGAGCATCTTTCTGAACATTGACCACGCTAAAATCGAAAAAGGCAACCTCGTCCTCACCATCCCCATGCAGAACCCGATCCCAAGCGCCAGTGGCAAGACACTGGTGGTCGCAACCACCAGCGGGAACAAACCGACCGAAGTCCAGGTGAATGGCAAGTCCGTCATTGTCGGACTGAACGCCTACATCAAGCCGTAATCAACTTGGTGGCCGTATGCTAATACCCGCCGCCCTTGTGGGCCCGGGCCAGGTCACGGCGTGAGCGGCAGTCAGTTGACCAACTCGACTGTCATTTTCCCCTTGTCAATTGGGCCAGTCAGATTAAAAGTGTATTCGTCTACCCCGAGTTTCAATAATTCAACGCCCTGCGTGCCTGGATTGAGGCTTGGGCCTGACTGACAAAAACTGTTAAAGCGTGGGAATTGCGATGAAGCCACGAATCTCGAAAGATGTCCGAATCCTCTCCATCCTGTTCCTAACCGTTCTGGCGATGGGGCTGCGGTGCTCGGCTCAGACGCCTGCGGCACTCAACCTCCAACTGTATGGGGGGCTGAGCATCACGGGTGCGGTGGGCACGGTTTACTCGGTCGAGTACGTCACGGACCTGGCCCAGACGAACAACGCGAGCGCGTGGCGCTGTCTGGAGTATCTGCAACTACCCGCCAGTCCCTATCTGTGGGTCGACAAGTCCGCCCCGGCGACCGGCCAGCGGTTTTACCGGGCGGTGGCGTTTGCACCTCCCACGAACATGGTATTCATCCCGCCGGGGACGTTTCGGTGGGGGAGCCCGACCAACGAAGTGGATCGGCAGGTCTGGGAGGGACCGCAGACGGCGGTGACGATCAGCCGGGGGTATTGGATGGGGAAGTATTTGGTGACGCAAGGGGACTATCTGGCCCTGACGGGCAACAATCCGAGCACCTTCACCACAAACAACGGGTATTCCGATGACCTGACTCGTCCGGTGGACAGGGTGTTTTGGTCCGACGCCACGGCTTACTGTGCTCAACTGACGCAGCGGGAGCGGGTGGCGGGCCGGATCGGAACCAACTGCGTATATCGGCTGCCGACAGAGGCGGAATGGGAGTATGCGTGTCGGGCGTGGACCTCGACGCGATTCAGTTACGGGGATGATCCGGGCTACACCAACCTGACGGACTACGCGTGGTATAAGGACAACAGTGGTATGATGACGCATCCGGTGGGGCAGAAGTTACCGAACCCGTGGGGGTTGTATGACATGCATGGGAATGTGTGGGAGTGGTGCCAGGACTGGTACGGCATCTATCCTGGGGGGATTGCCGTTGACCCTCAGGGGGCTGTTTCGGGCACGGCCCACGTGGTCCGCGGCGGCGACTGGGGCAGCCTCGCCGGGGACTGCCGGTCGGCGCACCGCACCGGCGGCAGCCCCCCGATCTTCTTTATCCTCGACTTCGGTTTCCGGGTTGTCCTGGCCCCGGGTCAGTAACAGGAACAACAACACCCTCTACTCTTGCGCGCTTCATCACGGCTCCAAATACTCTGTTTCTTCATTTACCTAGACTCAGACACTCCATCCACGACGTAAAGTCACTGCTGTCCAAATTAGACGATCCGGAATGGTGAAAGCTGTGCTTTTGCTCAGGATCTGACGTGCGCTGAGCCGCATTCAAAAACAGGTTGGCCGTCCTTTGAACTAGATGTTGGCCGTTCAATATCCCTTTAAATATGCAGTAAAACTGCGTTTGCCCGATGAGTTCAGGAACCTAATTTGGACGGTATGAACCGGAGTGATAGGTAACAAACAAACCGGCGTGACGCTTACAACCGGTCTTGACTTCCGCCGAAACGCAGACTCCTTTTCTTGCGCCCAATGGACGCTTCCAGCCAAGTTACTTCCGCCTTCCCGTCGGTGCCCCGCTTGAGGGACTAATGGGTGCCCCCCTTTACGACTTAGTTAAGTCGTTCCAACATCAAGTAATCACTATTAGTCGTCGTGATCAGAGTTGCGTGACACTGGGCGTTCGATACTTCCCATACGCCAAAATACAATTCTTTCGGAATACCAATCGAGATACCACCCATACGCTCCATTAATTTTGCATTGTTTGGAGCATCACCTCCGGGCAGAAGATTCAATTGCTTGGGAAACTGCGCTGGGTTGCCACTTTCGATTTCAAACAACCAAACATCGGTGTCCAATCTGGCATAGTTGGTACTCATAATAAACCTGCACGATTTTGGCAACTCCACACCAGTCTTGGTTTTCACATCCGAAGCAAGATTGGCCGTTATCACGGGTGGTTTTGAAGAACTTTGCGGTTTGTTTCGTTTGCAAGAGATGATGATAAACGCCAACAGGAGTATCACACTCGGCACTAGAACATATCGTCTCATATCTGATGCATAAGAACACCGCTGTCTTAATTAGGTTTTGATAAATAAGTGAAAAGAAGCTCCGTCTCTGCTGAGAATGAGAACCGCGGAGGCAGCGCGACGGGAGTATTGCCGTTGTCCACCCGACTCGGTTACAAATCATCCGTCGCATGAATAGCAGAAAACGATTAATCCGCGCTGGCTTGATTTATCTTGGCTCGGCTCTCACAGCTCTGGCCCAGGTGGCAGCGCCGGATGATTTTCGCAAAGTCGGAAGAATTTCGAAAGATGAGGTCTTCACCCCGACCAGTCAGCTGCTGACTCCTGCCGGAACTCAGGTGGATCTGCCGGAAATGCGTCCGCAGGTGATTGCCCTCAGCCCCGATGGTGAGCTCATTGTCACTGCCGGAAAAACGCATGAACTCGTTGCCATCCATCCAACCACAGCAGCTGTTCTACAGCGGGTCCCGTTACCCGCTGAGACCGAATCTGAAAAGGGCGAAACCGTTTCGACACATATTCTGAAGCCCGATCCCGAGGCGCAGGTCAGTTATACCGGACTCATTTTTTCCAAAGACGGCTCGCAAATCTTTCTCTCCGACGTGAATGGGTCGATTAAAGTGTTCGGGGTGGATAAACAGCATAAAATCACTGCCAGGCGCTCCATTGAACTTCCTCCCGCAAATGCCCCCCGACGAACTAATGACATCCCTGCCGGTCTTGCCATCTCAAGGGATGGAACAAAGCTTTACGTCGCCCTGAATCTCTCAAACCGTCTTCTGGAAATGGATGTCGCCTCCGGCAAGCCTCTGCGCTTCTTCGATGTCGGTGCGTTGCCTTACGAAGTGGTGCTGGTCGGCGACAAGGCTTACGTCAGCAATTGGGGCGGGCGTCGTCCTGATGCAAACAGCCTCACTGGACCTGCGGGTAGAGGCACAAAGGTGCGTGTGGATCCAGTTCGCTTCATTGCCAACGAAGGTTCCTTAACTGTGATCGACCTGAAGAGCGGAAAAGCGGTAAAGGAGATATTAGTCGGCCTCCATTCGTCAGGCATGGCCTCGAGCCCGAACGAACGCCATCTTTGTGTGGCAAATGCCGGGAGCGACAATGTTAGTGTCATCGATACGCGTAAGGACTCCGTGGTGGAGACCTTTTCATTGCGCTGGCATCCCAACGATTTCTACGGCGCCAGTCCCAACGCCTTGGCGTTTGATCGCAAAGGAAAATTCTTGTTTATCTGCAATGGCACTCAAAACGCAATTGCCGTTGTTTCTTTCAAACCGGGAAGCTGCCAGCTCGCCGGCCTGATTCCCACCGGTTGGTTTCCCGGCGCCATCGCTTACGACGCACGCCGATCCAGCCTCTACGTTGCCAACATCAAGGGCACGCTTCCAGGCAAGGACTTCGCCTATGGCGAGAAACCAAGATACACCAGCCACCAGTTTCGCGGTTCTCTTTCGCTGATTCAAATTCCCAGAAAGATCGAGGAACTGAACCAACTCACCCAGGTGGTGCTTCGCAATTATCGTCGGGCCGTAATTGAGGAATCCCGCCAGCCGGCGCGCCCCGGCCATGCGCCGCAGCCTGTTCCGGAACGGGTTGGTGAACCTTCAGTGTTCAAACATGTGGTCTATATCATCAAGGAAAACCGCTCTTACGATCAAATTTTTGGGGACGTCAAGGAAGGCAATGGCGATCCCGCGCTATGTGTTTTTGGCGAGAAGGAAACACCCAACCAGCACAAGCTGGTTCGCGAGTTTGCTCTGCTTGATAACACCTACTGCTCAGGCATTTTAAGCGCGGATGGCCATCAGTGGGCGGACACAGCCTTTGCCACGGATTACATGGAGAAATCCTTCGCCGGTTTCCCCCGCAGTTATCCCGACGGCATGGAACTGGATGACGTGGATGCTGTCGCCTACGCACCTAGCGGGTTCATCTGGGACAACGCCCTGGCCCATGGAAAAACCTTGCGCGATTATGGCGAATTCACTTTTGGCGAAGTAAAATGGAAGGCGCCATCCGGCAAAAGGGAGCCGCAGTTTCTCGATATCTACCGGGATTTCATCAATCACTCCAATCAGTTCAGCATTTCCTGTACTCCAGCCATTCAATCGCTTGCGCCGTATATCATGACCAACACGATAGGTTGGGACCTCACCGTGCCGGATGTCTTCCGCGCCGCGCAATTCATCAAGGAACTGAAAGAATTTGAGAAAAGGGACAAGATGCCCGACTTCATCATCATCTGCCTGCCGAATGATCATACCTCGGGCACGAAACATGGGTTCCCCACCCCAGCGGCCCATGTTGCCGACAATGACCTTGCATTTGGACAAATAGTGGAAGCGATCAGTCACAGTAAGTTTTGGAAGGAAACCTGCATTTTTGCCATCGAAGATGATCCTCAAAATGGATTCGACCATGTCAGCGGTTACCGCACGACTGCCTACGTTATCAGTCCCTATACCAAACGCCATGCGGTGGTGGGCATGAATTACAATCAGCCCGGCATGCTACGCACCATCGAGCTCATCCTTGGCCTGCCTCCAATGAATCAAATGGATGCCGGCGCGACGCCGATGTTCGACTGTTTCCAGGAAAAACCTGACCTCACTCCCTTCGACGCAGTTCCCAACAATGTGCCGCTGGATCAGATGAATCCTGACACGCATGCCATCAAGGATCGCCGTCAACGTCGTGACGCTCTCGTTTCAGCTCGGTTGCCCTTGGATCAACCCGACCGCTGTCCCGAAGATGTGTTGAATAAAATCATCTGGCATGCTCAAAAAGGATTTGTTGCTCCTTACCCCGCCTGGGCCATAACAGTAACCCAGGACCAGGATAACGATTAACACAACCCGGATCTGTTCCACAAATCACTGTGCAGTAGTCCCCAATCGGCTTGCGAGCGTTGAACCAACTCAAACCTGTGCCTTCGCAAGTAGGAGTCGGGAGGTGTCAGTCGGGACGCAGGCAATCGCGTAACGGCTCTGAAGAAGAGATACATCGATTGCAGAATCAGTTTGGCTCGCAACTTACGCATGCCAGCGGGTGGTTCCCGAAAATCAGCGAGCAACCATTGAGCTTCAGGAGTTGCAGCTCCAGCCAGTTTTTCCACTACCATTTCAATCTGCTGTGGAGTAAAGCAGTCGAGAAAGAAGTTCGTTACGATAAGGTCAAACTTTTGGCTCCCCGGCAACCATTCAAGGATATCGGCATGAATGAATTCGACTGAGCCGCCATCCATCCCATGTTTGACAATCCGACTGCGGGCACAATCAAGCATGCGCTGGCTCGCATCCAAACAGGTTACACGCGCCTGGGAATGCATGCTCAGCAACTCGACTAAAAACCGGCCATTTCCCTCACCCAATAACAAAGCCCGTTTTGGCTCGCGAATGGATTTAAGATGTGCCGTCCGGCTACGTTGCAGCTTGCCCCCGGCCAAAATGAATTCCATCCAGCGGTAATGTGGCGCCAGGAGATCAAAGCTCATCTGCTGTTTTCCGCAGCGGAGTTATTCGGTCAAACCGCCACCATACGAACGCCAGAACCGCTCCCACCGCATAGGCCACAACATCCCACGGATCACCAGTGGTGCGCATGATGCGTGGTCCGATCCATTCAAAGAGAACCGACCAGCCAACCAGATGCGCGGCAATCTCCCCGGTCGTAGGAAAGGCGTCGTGATTGCGCAGGCCACACAACTTATGGAGCAGAAGCAACGGTGGCAGGGCGCATGGAATCAGAAGCCCGTCATTAAACCAGTTGTGAAAAAAAGCGGCATGCACATGCGGCTTTATCACCCAGCGGTTTACAACATACAACCCGCAGCAAATGAGGAACAGTGGATCAAGGAGGTAATTGAACCGCTTCACAATAAGGCCAGGATGATAAGTCCAAAACCCAATCCAAGAATGCCTTTCAGAAAAATAATCGACATATTTCAATCATGCGCAGAATTCGTCTCCAAATCAAGCCTCAGCAATCAACTGGCTTGTCGGAACTGAAAAAGTTTCCAATATTTTGCTGCTTCCTGCTACGCAGGCGTTGCGACCGGCGTTTCTGTCCGATGCAGCAATGTCGCCAGCATCACCCAGGCCCACCCCTGAAATATGAGCGTGATCCCGACCGCCAGGCCAATAAACCACAGCCCGGAAAAGGGCCATCTCGTTAACAGCATCAGGCCAAGCACCACATCCAAAGCACCGCTAAACAGGGACCATCCCCATCCCGGGAGTCGGATGGAAGCAGAGGCAAAAATCTTGTAAAATCCCCCAACCAAAAAGAATGCAGCGAATACCACCGTAAGAGCGAGTGCACTTGCCACTGGCGCCAACAGAATCAATATCCCGCAAACGATACCGAGGATGCCGCTTGCCAGATGCAACCAGAACCCTCCATACCGATGATTCCGGATTCCGCCCACGATTTCAAAAATGCCCTCCACCAGCAATATGGCGCCAAAGAACAAAACGGTTGCAACGGTCGTCGCCACGGCGGCATAAGTAGCGATTATCCCCAGCACGATAAGACCAATTCCAAGAGCCAAAAGCCAACCCCATTTGTGGCGAGCCTCCTCCATATCCGCGGCAAACAGGGAAGTACTTGCAGTTGTTATTGCCATAATAAACTCCTTTTTTGAACTACGTTATCCTGCCATTTCACTCTAAGGCAGACCTAATGTTCAAAAGGAATTTTGTCAACTAAGGCCTCTCACGAGGCCCACGGTTGAAAACGTGAGATTAAATCGAGGGAAAGCCCTTTCACTCACCTATTTAAGATGCCCATAATCGCCAGCATCATTACCCTCTCCGACGGGCGAGTTCCTCGACCATTCGCACAGACAGCGCCGTCCAGCCGGTTTGGTGGTTGGCCCCCAGGCCTTTGCCGGTATCGCCATGAAAATATTCATGAAAGAGCACCAGGTCACGCCAGTGGGGATCTTCCTGAAATCGAAGATCGTTACCGTACCAGGCCCGGTGCCCGTGCTCGTCGGGTATGAAAATCTTTGCCATTCTGGCTGCCAATTCCTGCGCAATCTCCTTCAGATTGAGCAGCACCCCGGAACCGGTCGGATATTCCACTCTGAAATTGTTGCCATAAAAATGGTGGTATCTTTCCAGCGCTTCAATCAGTAGATAGTTGATTGGAAACCATACCGGACCGCGCCAATTGGAGTTGCCCCCAAACAGGCAGGTATTCGAATCTCCCGGCACATAATCCACGACGTGTCTCAGGCCGCCAGCTTCGAAAACATATGGGTGATCGCAATGAAATTTGGAAACCGAACGAACACCGTGCGGAGAAAGAAATTCAGATTCATCCAGCACATAACGCAACGTTCGTATCAACCGTTCCCGGGAAGGAATGGCCAAAAGATAATGATGATGCGAATTCGTCAGGTTGATTTCGCAATGCGAGATCTGGCGGCCAAGGTCTTTGCGATAGTTCTGGAACCATTGAAAGCGTTTGTAAAATCCGGGCAAACTTTTAACGGCTTTTTCCTCCAACACTTCCACCGCAATCAGCGGCAGAACCCCCACCAGGGACCGGCTTCGCAGTGGAATGATCTCACCGTTGATTTTGATCTGATCGTAGTAAAACCCATCCTCCTCATCCCACAAACCAGAACCGCCGAGCGAGTTCATCGCATCCGCAATTTGGACAAAATGCTCGAGGAACTTCGACGCCATGTCTTCGTAAGCCGTATAAATCCTTTCACCATCCCGTGCCAGCTCCAGGGCAATCGCCAGCATGGTCAGGCAATAAAAAGCCATCCAAGCCGTCCCGTCTGCCTGCCGCAAACTGCCCCCTTCGGGAAGTGGTTGGGAGCGATCAAAAACGCCAATGTTGTCGAGCCCCAGAAAGCCGCCGGCAAACAGGTTCTTTCCATCGGGGTCCTTGCGATTTACCCACCAGGTAAAATTCAACAGGAGCTTTTGAAACATGCTTTCCAGAAAATCCCTGTCTCGCTGACCCTTCCGGCCCGTGATTTTGTAGACACGCCAGGCCGCCCAGGCATGCACCGGTGGATTCACATCTGAGAAGGCAAATTCGTAGGCCGGAATCTGGCCGTTCGGATGCATGTACCATTCACGCAAGAGCAGGACCAACTGATCCTTGGCAAACCGCCCATCCAGTTTCGCAAACGGAACCATGTGGAACGCCAGGTCCCACGCCGCAAACCAGGGATACTCCCAGTTGTCCGGCATCGAAAGCACATCGCGGCTATACACATGCGCCCATGTTGAGTTGCGTCCATTCTTTCTACTCTCGGGCGGTGACGGGAAGTGCGGGTCTCCATTGAGCCAATCTTCCACAATGTACTGATAAAACTGTTTCGTCCACAGCAACCCGGCATAACCCTGTCTCACCACATTGCGCTCGGAAGGGGTGAGCTTCGGTTGAACGATGGAATTGTAAAACTCCTCCGTCTCGCGAATCCGCGTAGTGAAAATTTCATCGAAGCTCTCCCTGGCTTCCGGCGAGGGTGTCTCTTCCTCGGCGTACAAGCGCAGTTTGATCGTTTGCGATTCTCCCGGTCCGAGCTCCAGCACGTAATGCGGCGCGGCCTTGGTGCCATAATGTTTTGGATTGATGGCCTCTTTTCTCCCCTCGATCACATATTCGTGAAAGGCATCTTTTACGTAACTCCCCAGGTTTTCCACACCATAGAGCTTCTGCAGATTGGTTTCGTTGTCGGTAAAAAGAATGGGTGGAGTTCCGCCTTTTGGATGTGGGCCGATCTCAAAAAAGTAATCGCGCAGTGTCTCATGGTTGAGCATGAGCAGATTTTCGCGCTCCAGGCCGATGCGCGGCTTCAGGGAGCATCCCTCGTGCGTGCACCCCCATACCCACGTATTCCGAAACCATAATGTCGGCAGAAGGTGGAGGGTTGCTTTATCTGGTCCGCGATTAATGACCGTCACACGAATCAGCATGTCATTGGGCGTGTTCTTAGCGTATTCCACCAACACATCAAAATATCGGTTCTCCTGGAACACGCCTGTATCGACCAACTCGTACTCCGGCTCATCCCGCGTGCGACGCCGGTTCTCCTCCAGCAATTGGGCGTAGGGAAATTCGGCCTGAGGATACTTATAAAGCCCTTTCATGTAGGTATGCGTCGGGGAGGAATCCAAATAAAAATATTCCTCTTTCACATCCTCTCCATGATTACCCTGTGCATTGGTAAGCCCGAACAGGCGTTCCTTCAGAATCGGATCTCGTCCGTTCCACATTGCCAGGGCAAAGCAGATGCGGCACTCGCGATCGGTAATGCCCAAAATCCCATCTTCTCCCCAGCGATAAGCGCGGCTGCGGGCGTGGTCGTGAGGAAAATAGTCCCAGCAATTGCCATCCGCGGAATAATCCTCCCTCACGGTCCCCCACTGGCGCTCGGACAAGTAAGGTCCCCAGCGCTTCCAATTTTTGGTCCGGGCCTCATCTTCGTCCAGCCGTATCCTTTCGGCTCCCTTTGGCACCAGCCCCTCCTTCGGCTTTCCGTTGCTTGTTCCCATGCTTGCTAGGATTGGTTGGTCACAGCCTCCATGCCCAGACGCTGTTTCAATTCATCACGCCAACTGGGCGTCAATGCAGGAATCGTAATTGCTTTGCGCATGATTTCCTCATTATGTCTTTTGAAATACATCACGTCCATCATTTCACGAACAGTGACCCCGCGCGAGTCAATCTTTACGCGCTCCATCGCATCTCCAGCGCCAATTTCGCCGGGTGCCAGCACGCGCAAATAGAATCCAATTCTTCCGCTGGCCGCGAAGTGTTTTGGAAACTCAGGCAGGTTCATCTTAACGGCAAGCTTGTAGCAGGGCACCCGGGGTTGGCTGATTTCGAGCAGGACTTCTCCGATGCGGAACATGTCACCTATATGTACACCGTCCTCGAGCCAGCCTGAGATGGTGAGATTCTCGCCAAATTGCCCAAAGGAAAAATCGTTTCTTCCAAGCTCCCCGGCCCAATACTCGTAATGTTCAAACGGATAACTATAGACTGCCTTGTGGATGCCTCCATGGTTTTCCAGGTCGGCCTGCCCATCTCCCTCCAATCCCAGGGAATGAACTTTGATTCTTCCCTCGACCGGTATTTTAAAGATTCCTGTTGAAAATGTTTTTCCCTGCCCTGTGACCTCTCGCGGGAGGGAAACGTTTATCGAAAGTACTTTCATGACTTTTGAATCTTGTTCGAATCTCAAGTACCACCCTAGCGTGACCAGCGCATTAGTGCCAGTCTCAACACAACCCGGCTTAAAATCGATTCTCAACTGTTGCCACCATCGATGGCGCAGGAGAGATACTTTCCAATTGTTTGGCAGGTTTAATCTGTTACTCTGCACAACGTTCAAGGTGCATATACTGCTTCCACCAATCATCGAGCGAGAGTTAAGGATAGCCTTACGCAAACGCCAGGCTGTGAAGTCCCGTTCGTTGATTGCCCTTGGGGCAACCCTTTTGGTTTCCTTCTTTTTTATTCTGAGCTTGTTCAATGGCCCCAAAAGCGTCGGCAGAGATCTCCACATCTTCCTTTTCTACGCCGGGCTTTATCTTGCGCTCATCCCGCCGATCACCATTAGTGTCGCTTTATTCTCGGAGGAACGTCGCAACCAAACTCTCGAACTTCTTTACCTCAGTGGCATAAGTTCCGGCGAACTTTTTGTTGGCAAACTCCTGAGCGGCATCCTCAACGCCTCCAGCGATCTGCTGGCCATATGTCCTTTCCTCACCATTCCGTTCCTGACCGGAGGCGTCTCCCTCGACTTATACCTGGCCACCCTCGCTTGCTTCCCAACGCTCCTGATTTTTATCGTGACTGCTGGCTTGCTGGCCTCCGTTTTGTGCACGGATGATGGTTCGGCCCTCTTCGGTGCCGTTTTGCTGGTGGCCTGCGTTGCCCTGGCACCAGTCCTGCCATTTTGGCTCGGAAAAATTCTTGCCGGCTCTCCACCCTTTTCCACGACCTGGCTCTGCCTCAGCCCTGCCTCCGTTCCTTACCTGGTCGCCACCAACTTTGCGAACGCCACACCAGCCATGTTTTGGAAAGCGGCAATCGCAACCTGGGGATGGTCGCTGCTCTTTCTCGGCCTCGCCGCCTGGCTGCTCAAACGCAATTGGAAACAGGAATTGGAAAAGTCCGGCGACAGAGGCTGGCGCGGACTTTGGGAGGGTTTTGTGAACGGTTCCGCTTCCTGGCGGCGGGAACTGCGTGCCGATCTTATGGATGCGAACCCATTCCACTGGCTCGCCCAACGGGATCGTCGCCCGGTCATGGCCGCCTGGGGTCTCCTGGTTGGCCTGAGCCTCATCTGGCTTCTGGGTTGGTGGGCATGGCCGCATCTTTGGCCCTCCACCATGAATTTTTATCTGACTGCCTTCGTGATGATTCTAAGTGTGAATACGATCAGCGTCTACGCTGCGGCACGCCGCCTGGGCAACGATCGCCACGATGGCGCCTTGGAGCTCCTGCTCACCACGCCATTGAGGGAAGGCCAGATCGTGGATGGCCAGATTGCTGCCATCAAGGCGCAATTTAAACCCGTCAGATTCACGACCCTTGGCCTCTGCATCCTCATGATGATAGGCGGCTTTCTTACCCGCTCATGGACCTCCAACGCCATCATCTCCTATCTTTTGATCTGGGGCTTGTTCATCGCCTGGTGCCTTCACGGTTCGCAACGATCCGTGCCGACAGCCATGTGGATCGCACTGAACAGCGGAAGGCCCACGTTCGCTTTTTTTCGATTACGAACCAATTTGTGGGGCTGGGTGGCGTTGATCGTGAACGGCCGAAGCATGAGTCGCGCTTTTACCAGCCTTGGCTATCAATTCCCCACGGGCTCCGTTACGGAACTTGTCGTGGTTTGTTTTGGAACGGTGATAATCTTTATTTCCATCGCGGCCATTCAGCTAAGCCCCTCCGCTCAGCACGAATTTCTTGTGCGCGAAATGAGATCAATTGCCCAGGAACCAGTTCCTGAACCAAATGACCCTCGTTTTAAAAAATGGGACGTCCGCCAGCGTCTTCCCCCTGCGGCTTGATTCATTGGCAGGAGCGCTCGGAAACGGCTCACGCCTCCTTCACGAGCGCCCAAGGTGCGCTTCGCGTTCAGTCTGAACCATGAAGTTTTACCAGCTTGTTATAAATTCCAAGCAATAGGAAAGTTGGCGCCCATTGCCCTATGAACAAGGCATCTGTATCTCTCTTTTGTGATTTGAGAACCAGCGAGGCAATAATGGAACCTCCCGCAGCCCATAGAAACAAATCTGATGGCAGCTTCGCAGTTTGCTGTTCAATCGTTTTCGCAACCTTGCCTTCGCGATACAAATGCTGGCGAGATTGAGTTTCCGTTTCAGTAGCCATGATATTAATCTCCTTATTTTCAAACGTCCTATTAAAGTGTTGCACTACGTTGGCGTCGTGTGCAAGTGGGAGCTGAACTATTTCCCTGGGCAAGGACGGGGCATTTAACCTATACCGTCCTGCCGCTTTTGACGCCTGCACCAGCAGCTTCCGAATAATTTTAAGGCTGTCGCGTCGAATGTGGTCACTGAATGATGGACCATTACACCAGCAATATTGATTGCCACACGCAAAATGAAAACGGCACACTGAAGGAACTCTTTCGCGTGAATGGTCGTGGCTTGGAATTGATGGGCTGTATAAAGGTTCTGATCATTTTCTTTTTCGTTGTTTGTCTGGCACTGTTGTCTGGGGCGGAAACAATTCCGCTGCAAATTTCGACAAACGGCGCGAATGATGTGGCGCTCAAACAAACCGCCCCGGATGGTTACGAAATCACCACAACCGACTCTGACCCGTTCGTGCACACCGCTCCGCTTCCGCAACCGCTCACGTCGAAAAATGAACTGATCTTATCCTTCGAGTACATCACTCCCGCGGCCATCGATGGCCTGCAACTTTTTTTGGTGCCTCCCTGCGATGAAAAGCACAGTCTTCAAGCGACAGGTTTGCAGGCAACCCAAACATGGACTTCTCGTTCCCTGGATTTGCAGGACATTTTGCAGGAAGCTACTCAGGATGTTACTTCCTTGCGGCTCGACTTCGGCAACCAGCCCGGACGTGTGATTCAAATCCGATCGCTCCAATTGCGAATGCCCAATGAAGCTGAACTGGCGGCAAAAAAGCAGCAGCAATTGCACCGTGAACAGCAGCAGCAAGTGGAGAATCGTCTTCGCAATTATCTCACCCGCACCTTCCCCTGCCAAATCAACCGTGTAAAGATTACCGAACGACAGACCATCCTTGAAGGCACGCTGGAGAGACATGCCAAAGACCTGTTCCTAGTGGAAATCCCGCTCTCAGCGCAGGTCTCTGAATTGAAGGATTTTTCCTTCAGCCAACCGATTCCGCTAAATGGAAAACGACAATTTTCGTTGAGCCTCGACCGGTTTTATCAACACGAGGGCCGAACGTGGGATCGACTGCTCTCACGTTGGGCGGTGGTGCAAAAGGTGGGCGGGAACTTTGAGTTGCGTTCCCCCGCCCGTTGCGCTGACGAGGTAACATCTCAATGGCATCCAAAAGAGGAAAAGCCCCGCAACAAAAAGGGAATCGGCGGACTTTGGTGGAATCGCCCCATCAGTGACCTGGATGATCTCAATATCTCCTCTGCCACGGTCAACATCAGTCTGAATGGTTTCATGCGAACTTCCAATGGAGCAGAATGCCTCGCCTTCGATTTCAGTGGCCGCACCTGGTATGCGGACACTCATTATCTTGAGCATTTGGACCGCACGCTTTTGGAGGCCGCCAAACGTCACATCGTCGTTTCCGCAATCATACTTCTTAATTCATCTCCGAGCGGCTGGGGTAAGTTGGCTGCCCATCCGGATGCTGATCCCGCTGGCATTTACGCCATGCCGAATGTCTCGAGTGAGGAAGGCTTGCAGGCCTATGCCGCGGCTTTGAATTTCCTGGCCCATCGTTACAGCGATCCAACCGGCAATCACGGCCGGATTCATCACTGGATCATGCACAACGAAATCAACGCCGCGTGGGATTGGACGAATGCGGGCGAAAAGACCGCGTTGCAATACATGGAACTTTATTACAAATCCATGCGCACTGCGGATTTGATTGCACATCAATACGACCCTCACGCCAAGGTCTTCATCTCATTGGCGCAATTCTGGGCTTCAGCCCCCGGAAAACATTATTACGCCGGAAAGGAGCTCCTTGAAGATCTGCTGCAATTCTCCCATGCCGAAGGGGATTTCAACTGGGGCATTGCGTTTCATCCCTATCCCTCCGACCTTTTCAACCCGCGCACCTGGGAAGACAAGGACACGACCGATGGCTTCGACTCGCCCAAAATCACGCCGCGCAACCTTGAAGTGCTCGACCACTGGGTCCAACAGCGGCAGACGTTTTATCTCGGCAAGCACCCGCGATCAATTCAATTGACTGAGCAAGGTTTCAACTCGCGTGATTATTCGGCAAAATCTCTCGCCGATCAGGCCGCCGCCATGGCGTACACCTGGAAAAAAGTGGAAGCGCTTAAAAGCATCGAAGCTTTTGATTATCATAACTGGGTCGATAACCGCCATGAAGGCGGCCTGCATATCGGATTGCGTAAATTCGATGATGACAAGAATGACCCGCTGGGACGCAAACCCATTTGGTTTACCTATCAGTCATTAGGAACCAACGGTGTTCGATCCGTCAACAAATCAAGATAACTCAATACCAACCGGACAATGATCCGACCCCGGAATGTTAGGTTGGATGAATGCCCTCTTTAACCGTGGTCGCAATGCCGACGAGATGAGAAAATAATCAATGCGCCAGCCAACGTTCCGCGACCGTGCACCACCCATCGGGCTCCACCAACTATAATGACCGCCACCTTTCTCGAATTCGCGGAAGGTGTCAATGAACCCGGCCTTGATGACCGTGCTGAATCCCGCCCGCTCCTCGGGAGTGAATCCATGGTTTTTCACGTTCGCCTTCGGATTGGCCAGGTCGATTTCAGTGTGCGCGACGTTGAGATCACCGCAGAAGATGACCGGCTTCTTCTTTTCCAGTTTTTTTAAATAGCTGAGAAAATCACAGTCCCATTGCTGCCGATAAGCCAGGCGGGTAAGTTCACGCTTGGAATTTGGCACGTAAACGTTCACCAGGAAGAACTCGGGATATTCGGAGGTCAAAACCCGCCCTTCCATATCGTGTTCCGGACAATTGATTCCCAGGGAAACCGAGATCGGTTTGGCCTTCGTAAAAATGGCCGTTCCCGAATAGCCCTTCTTCTGCGCTGTGTTCCAGTATGTGGTGAAAGTCGCAGGCCAGAGCTGCTCTACATCATCTGGTGTGCACTTGGTTTCTTGCAGGCAAAGAATATCCGGATCTTCCTTCGCGAGAAAATCGAGAAAGTTTTTCTTCAATACCGCCCGCAGGCCATTCACATTCCATGAAATCAGTTTCACAGTGAGAGAAGTTACAGGATATGCTTTCGCCAGGCGAGAAACTAAAATTATTTCTCTCCACTTTTTTCCTTTTGCTCCTGCAAGGTGGCAAGAAACGACTCACCCCATTGTTTCAATTTGCTTTCGAGCTTCTTCGTGCAATCGCAATCACAACAAGCCCATGGTTCTGTTCCGTTTTCATGGCGGCAGTTCCTGCGTGAATGAGCATCCTTGATACTGATCAAATCGAAATACTTTTCCCAATAAGGCCGCTCCTCTTCCAAAGGTGTCGCACAAAAACAAGTCTCAACCCACTGGGCCGTTCCGTCGTGATCCACTCGCGCCTGCTCCATGTCGTATTGATACTCATCTCCAGCAACTGAACCGCGGCCCAGTGAGCCATCCTTGATGGCTTGCAACAGCGCCCGCTCGTGCCCGGACTTCACTCGTGCTTTAACCAGATAACGCATAACCTTGCGTTTAAAATAACGCAGTTTCTCAATTTCGAAAGAGCGCTAAAAAGCGTGTCTTATTTGGCCATTCTGACCCGGAACGCACCCTGCTTCTTCATGCAAGCGTGCCGAAATTTTGGTGGTCGAACTTGCCATCACCATCTTTAATGTGGAATTTACTTTTATGCGGTCAACCAAAGGCGTGCGAACAGTGGCAATATTTGAGGGTGCGAAAGGCCTGCTGGTAGTGTTGGTGGGATTTGGACTGCTCGGCTTGGTGCACCGAAATGTGGAAATAGCCGCGGAACATTTGGTGCGACGACTGCATTTAAATCCAGCCAGACACTTGCCGCACATTTTCCTCGAAGCTGCAGGCCAAGTCCACGATTCAAACCTGCTGCTTTTGGCTGCAGGAGCGCTGGCTTATTCCACCGGACGATTCATTGAAGCTTATGGGCTCTGGCGCCAACGACGCTGGGCTGAATGGGTCGCTGTGATCAGCGGCGCAGTTTATCTGCCTGTGGAATTTTACGAACTGGTCCGGCGTGTCCACTGGTCCAAAGTTGTCATTGTCATCGTCAATCTGGGAATTGTGTTTTATATGACACGTGTGCTGATCCAATCACGCAAGCGTGCTGCCTCTGAAATTCGGGCTCAATGATTCGTTTAATGCTTTGCGAGTGAAGCCACCGATTCAAGAGTGAGCACCACACATAACTTGCTTAACTCCTGGATCAAATTGCGTCATCAGAATAAAAGCAGAAATATTTTTAAAAACTATTTGACTCGGAGTAACACTTATTAGTAAGTTCTTCGCGGAGTTAAACATTCAATGACTACCTGCAACAACATATTAACCGCGCCAGTCTGGGCGATGATGTCAGCAAATACGCTGATTCATCGTAAAGATTCCCCCCTCTGGTTGTGAGTTTGCCGACCTGAGCGCTTCGG
Organism: Pedosphaera parvula Ellin514; assembly: GCF_000172555.1. Classification (NCBI taxonomy): domain Bacteria; kingdom Pseudomonadati; phylum Verrucomicrobiota; class Pedosphaerae; order Pedosphaerales; family Pedosphaeraceae; genus Pedosphaera; species Pedosphaera parvula. Next base: position 202,698 of record NZ_ABOX02000006.1, on the reverse strand, counting down.
AAGGACTCTGGAGCAATCAATATGGGACAAAGGTAAGCAGGTAAAAGAACTATCGAAAGACACTTTTTAAACCCTGCTTACGACGAGTAAGCAGGGTTTTTTGTTTTAGCAACTAGTAACATAACGGCAGTTTAATAACGGGTGAAACTTAGTAAGTGCGTCTATATGGCGCAGATTCACAGTCAGCATAAAGTGGCGACGGCGCCAAACAGATTTTCTCTAGATTTACATTCTAAGGGCTTCGGAGGAGGTGTGCCCCAAACACCGAAACGTCCACCGCGAAATACCTGTGGCTACAGCGATAACGACCTGTAACGGTGTTTGTTCTTTGTTGTAGTATACATGGGCCCGAGGCAGCCACCTCGGGCCTTTTAATTTCCACGCTTTGGATCGAACCGCTCTCTCATTGATATGCTCCTTCCAAAGCGTTTCATTTTCGCGGCTGTGATTTAACAGCAGAATGTCTTCTCGCCAGGGAGAACGTCCGGGTACGATTCCCGGCAGCCGCTCCATTATTATAATTCCAAGCCGCGCACCAGCCGTGCAGGAGAATCTCCAAAATTCACCTTGCTCCGGGCAGCACGGAGGCGGCTTGCCAATTTTACTCGAGCGATTTGTAAATCGCATTTGGGGGGCGTGGCAGAAAAGTGATGCACCTGCTTTGCAAGCAGGTTTAAACGGGAGCGTTACCCGTCAGCCTCCACCATTTATTTACTGCGGGGAACTCGACTAAAGTACAGAGATGAGCCTCATAAACTCATTTAGATGGGTGCGATTCCCATCCCCGCTACCAATTTCAAAAGGACAGTGATCCGGTTACCTGACTGTAAATCGGGTGTCATAAAATAAAGTCGGAAGCGACGAATTGGAGCATTACCAACACTGTCCACCATTTTTTGCCTTCGTAGCTGAATAGAAAAGGTGCTTGCGCACGGCCACCAGGGTGCAAGTCCCTCCGGAGGCGTCAGAATCTTCGATGGAGATCGATACCAAGGAATCGAAAACAACTCCATCTCTACAAAACCAAAGTCCCCGTATCCTGCCAAATCAGCCGGGGCAAACAGCGCGTAGTGTGGGAGCAACATGCTCCGCTTGGGACGGAGTGACCGCAGGTGCAAGTCCTGCCGCGCTGACCAATTTACTGCCGGGTGGTGTCAAAGTAGCACAGATGCCTGTTAAGCATCCTGTCCTGGTGCGAGTCCAGGTCCGGCAGCCATTTAGTCATGCTTCCGTAGCTCAATTACCAGAGCGTGGATCTTCTAAGTCCATCGATGCAGGTGAGAGTCCCGCCGGAAGCACCATCTCGGTTGGGTGACAGAATAGAATTGTCCCGGTCTTGAAAATCGAGTGAGGGTAAAACCTATGCGGGTGCAAGTCCTGCCCCAACCGCCACTTTTGTCTTAACCATTAACGAAAGGAAATCCTGTGAGACCTGTAATCCGATATCAGAGCCAACTTTTGTTCAGGAGAGCCTATAAGCCGGTTCGTAAATTTACACCGGCCAAGCGAGCCAAGGGACTTGTCTTCAAACCCGTCCGGCTTTTGCCTTTCAAGAACACGGCTTGAAATGCAACTCCCCCGCAACCACCGCCGAGGTAGGTCGGAAAACATTCCTTGGCGGTGGCCGTGCGCAAGCACCTTTTGTAGCTCAAAAGCAGAGCACTCGCCTGATAAGCGAGAGAACGTGGAGCGTTACCACGCGAAAGGACCAACTTCCCCGAATAGCTGAGAGAGATTAGCGCGGCTCTGAAGAAGCTGAGACGTTGGCGCGATTCCAACTTCGGGGGCCATATTATATAATAGAAACAATCGATTTGAACTGAATGAATAGCGAGAAACCAAATATACGCCTCATTGCCTCCGGGAAGGATTGGATTGAGGGCGCGGCAGTTGATCAGTTGAAACGAACTGCAGAATTGCCCGGCATGCGGTTGGCAGTGGGGTTTCCCGACCTGCACCCTGGCAAAGGTCATCCAGTCGGGGCCGCCTTCGTCAGCAGCGGAACGATTTATCCTTATCTGATTGGCAATGATATCGGCTGCGGCATGGGTTTCTGGCAAACCGACCTGTTGCGAAGAAAGGCGAAGCTGGATCGCTGGGCAGGAAGACTGTCAGATTTGGAGAATCCGTGGGAGGGAGATGTAGGTGAATGGTTGCAACGGGCGGAATTGCCCACCACCCATTCGGATCATTCTCTGGGCACCATCGGCGGAGGCAATCACTTTGCTGAATTGCAAGCGGTCGAGAAGGTGGAGGATGAAACTGAATTTGCGAAACTCAACCTCTCGAAGGAGAAACTGATGTTGCTCGTTCATAGCGGCTCGCGCGGTTTGGGCGAATCGATACTGCGCGCTTATGTCGATCAGCATCGCGACGCGGGAGTCGCCGTGGAATCAACGGATGCGAAGGATTATTTACAAAAGCATGATGAAGCCGTGCGTTGGGCCAAGGCGAATCGCAGCCTGATTGCACATCGATTTGCATCGGTACTGAACGCAGCGTGCGAGAATGTAGTGGATGGTTCGCATAATAGTATCACGCGTCACGAACTCGCGGGAGAAACCGTGTGGCTGCATCGCAAAGGTGCTGCGCCAGCGGAAACCGGCCCGATGATCATACCCGGTTCGCGCGGAACTGTCAGCTATTTGGTGTTGCCGACTGGAGACCTGCCTGCTGCAGCCTGGTCGCTGGCTCACGGAGCGGGACGAAAGTGGACTCGTAGTGAAAGCAAATCACGCATTCGTGATCGGTATCGGCCCGATGAACTTTCACAAACAGAGTTGGGCAGTCGCGTCATCTGTGAGAATCGCGATTTGCTCTACGAGGAAGCGCCGGACGCTTACAAGAAAATTGAAGTGGTGATTAAGACATTGGTCGATGAGGGTTTAATCCGCGTCATTGCCAGTCTGCGCCCACTGATCACCTATAAAACGCGGTCCTCCAGATGATTACTTGTTCAGCTTCAAGACTGCTTTTGAGCATCTGACCGACCGGCAACATATTCCGTTCGCAGTTTCTGTAATTGCCTGACGATAAATTTCTGTTTATCCAGGTTTGCTCGAAACGCGAATAGGACGTAACGCTCGCCTCGGGATTCCTTGATGGCGACGCACAATCCCAAACGATTACCAAAAGAAGTGCGACGTAAACTGATGGAAGCAACTTTATCCCAGTCAAATTGCTGAGAAAACCCGATTGGCCACAGACCTGTGAACACTTTACCTCGGTCATTCTTTACGGTGACAGTGGTTCTTTGGTAGGCGACGGCAAGCCAGGGATAACACCAGGCAATAACACCAAAGAGAATACCAAGTGCTATTGCTGAGTTATTTTTCTGCAACAACATCTTGATGGCTACCCAAACGAAGAATCCGCTTAAGATAATTGCGGGTGTCAGGAAGAAACACATTGCCATTTGAACTCTGGAAAATCCCAGCTCAAATCCGGTGTCACTTCGGCGAAACCAGGCACCTTTTGGTGGCGGTTGTTCAGCGACATTTTTCATTTACCAGAGCAGGCTGCAATACCTGCATTCGCAAATCAAGGCTGCACGTCACCAAATAGCATTTAATGTGAATCCGATCACGTCCGCCATCATTTTTGTTCCTGAGCGCCAAGTAGCCGAGCGGTTTCCCTTTCAAGGAGATGTTTAGCCGGTGCGAGTCCGGCCAGGAACACCACTTTTGAATTTCGAATAGCGAATTTCGAGTGGCGAATGTGAGAAGGCAAGATTTCTGACATTCGAAACTCGAAATTCGTCATTCGCAATTTCCCAGGCTCTCAAGGTGTAAGAGTTCTGCATCTCTCCGTGCGAAGGAGAGGGTTCATGGTGCAAGTCCATGTGAGAGCACCAATTTCGTTTTCGTTTGCCAAAAGCAAATTGACGCCAAGGGAGAACCGGTTCGTCGCCATCGTGCGCCAGCCGGTTCTCGTGGATTTTCCAGGGTCGTGATGTAACAGTAAGCATCTCCGCCTGTGACGCGGACTGTGCGGGTGCAACTCCCGTCGCCCTGACCATTTCAAGTAGCTATTTAACAGATGGGCCGAAGTTTACAGGTTATCCACCAACGGAGGGGAGGACGCTCGCCATGAGAGAGCGCTCGGGCCCAAGCCCGGGACGGGTTCGATTCCCGTATGGAATCCCATTTCCTGTGGCAACCCTTGCCCGTCTGAACTCTTTGTGTTCAGCGTGTCATCCCGAACAAATAAGCATGCGTATGAAAAGGCCAAATTGTCACGTTCGGAACAAAGTGGGATTTGACTGGGCTTGGAGCTTTTGTCATTGTCACGAAAATTAACCCCAAGCAGCACGTCTAATCAGAAGACTATGCCAGACATTAAATTCTCGTGCCCACATTGCCAGCAGCATATTTCAGCCGATACCGGTTATGGGGGGATGCAAATTGATTGTCCTGCTTGCAAGGGCAGTCTTGTCGTCCCGGGAGCTGCGGCAGCCCCAGCCCCAATCCCGATTCCCACATCGGCAGTGGCTTCCGGGCCCGCGCCTTTGCGACGCCAGGCATCCGCGCCAGCATCCGCGCCAAGTCCGGCTGCGTCCGGGTGTCCCTCGTGCGGTGCCGGGATGGGAAAAGGAGCCGTGCTTTGCACCAACTGCGGTTACAATCTCGCGACCGGTCAGCGTACAGTGGCAGGACGACCGGCAGCTTTGGGAAAGCCGACTGCACCGAATTACGATGTACCTTGGTATAAGACTGCGTATCCCTATCTGGGTGGGGTAGTACTGTTGTTGGGAATTTTATATCTCCTGGGAAGGAATAATCCCCCCATGATGTTAGGTTTTGCGGCAGTGGCGTTTCTTTACTTGGTGACGGTGCAAATTATCGCCCTTGTGTTCGCCTTCAAGGAAAGTGTGGGAACGGGCTTCCTCGCACTCTGCATTCCAATCTATTGCACCTACTTCGTATTCAAGGTCTCCGACAACGATACTTTGAAGCTGCTTTACGGACTCGGGATCCTCATCGGCATTGGCATCAATTTTATGGATCTGGGCCACTAACATGGAGCTTAATTCTCGAGCTGTGATTTATGCGAAGCGGTTCCGCTGCTGGCTGAATCAGCCACAACTGGCCAGCAACCGCTGGTTTGGGAAGCATTGTGTGATCGCCGCGTGGTTGGGCTTATTGCTCGCTGCGGTATCGCCGCCGCATGGCTCCGGAGTGACATTGTGTTGGCTCAAGTCTGTCACCGGATTGCCATGTCCAGGATGCGGGATGACGCGCAGCCTCAGCTGCGGGATCAGAGGTATGTTCAGTGAAAGTTTGCACTACCATCCGATGGGACTGTTTATTCTGGCATTATTTATTTTAATCGCGGCTCAGAGTCTGTGCACACGCGGGTTTCGCGAGCGGGTCGCACGGTTCATGGAAAACCAGGCGACTTTTTTCAACCACCTTTATTTCGCGTTCGTGCTCACCTTTATGGGCTTCGGAATTGTTCGCGCGTTGTTCAGTTTCGGCGGAGCTTTAGTTGCTTCCAAATGATTTGCATGCTCCAAGACTGAATGTTGGTTTAAAGAGAGATTTTTAGACGGGCCGCAGAGCCTGGGTTATCGGCACCGTGGAGAAATCCACCAGCGGGTTCGAATCCCGCCCCAGCCGCCATATGGCTGGGTTCCCAGCTCACCCTTTGTCCGTCTCACATTTCGGCGGGTCGATGAATTGGGTTATCGCTTGTCACGCGGGAGGTCGACGGTTCGATTCCGTCCTCCGGCTCCAAATGCCGGGGTAGTTCAGTAGTAGAACGCCTATGTCCAATTCGCAACTTATCCGCCTTTAAAATCAAGGAAAGAAATCAAAACATGAGATCAGATATGCATAAAGTCATCGTCGAACGCCCTCGTGGTGGTGGCGGTTGCGGCAAACAAAATCGCAGGGCGAACATTCCCTTTGAAGATCGTCCGCGATTTCAGGGAATTAAGCGGGCACACGTTCGACGCAAATGGTTTGGAGAGCATCTTGGACCTTTACGGCGGTGGCTCCGTTCCCAAGTTGGAAGGCCATGGAACGAGGTTTACAGTGAAGCCTGCAAAGTCATCAAGCCGGACAGCGTGGTGCGCAATCATATTAAATTTCATCTGCTGGAGATGGTCATCCGCCATACCTTCATGAATGAAGGAGAAATATGGTGCTTCGATTCAAATTGGAGGATGGCCGGTGGGCCGGTAAACCAGATCGCCGGAAGATGCAAGCCATTCTATGTTCATCCAGAAACGGGCATTCTGTGCGAACAGGTCTGGTGGAGAAAACGGGCAACCTATTTCGAGAAGGAAGCGCAGCAGCGGTCTGAAACTCAACGTCAGCTATCACGGAATGTGAGATTGATCAAACTGAATGGGCTCTGGTTCGAGTGTCAGATGGAGTTCTTCAGGGAAACACAAAATCCCACGCCTTACGATGTTGCGCTGGGAAGGCAGGTCTATGGCAGCATCAGTTGCAAAATGTATGGTGATTATGTGCATTGTGTCGCGAAGCGTCAGTTGTCACGTAAGGAATTACGACGCTATGGACTGTCCAATCAAATGAAAACCAGTGAGTTCACCAAAGGAGGCGGTTCAAGGCTCGACGGAGCGGCAAGGCATTTTGCTTTGCTGCTCCGTCGAGCCTTGAAGCCGGTGAGCCGTCTCATCCTATTTCCAATCGAGATTACAAAAATCAAATATTACTCTAAAATTTTTCACAGGGTCGAAGCAATTGGATTATCGCTCATAACGAAGTGGTCGCGGGTTCGAATCCCGCCTCCGGCTCCAGATGCCGGGGTAGTTCAGTGGTAGAACGCTTAAAAAACTCCAGTTCATCACTTATCCTGTGAATACTTTTTGTTTTTAATGGGCCGAAGACATCGGGTTATCCGTCATTGGTTCGACTCCAATCTCCCCGACCATAACGGGGAGTAGCTCAGTGGTAGAGCAATCCCGCGTCCCCCTTGCCCATTAGTTAAATTCAGAAGTCAGAAAATGAAGTGAGGACTTGAAGCATTACGTCGGTTCCACTTCGGATTATTTTCGCGGGCCGAACGAGCATGGGTTATCGCTGTAAACGAAACATCCCACGTTCATCCAACTTGTCCGCGTCTTCACTTAAACATCCACTCCGTGGTTGGCGGTGTGAAAGGAGGTAAATATGGCAATCAACTACTCAAAACTTTTTAATCGCCGCGCGACACCGCAGTCGCAGGCCATCCCGGGTTCGGGACAGGTTCGCAACTCGGCGGGTGGTTACTCGTGGGAAGTGACCGACTGGCAGCGTTTGGATCGCTTTTTGATCCTCGGCGCTGAAGGTGGCACCTACTACATCGGCGAACGCGATCTCGTGAAGCAGAATCACGATGCCATCATCCGTTGCATCAAGGAAAATGGTGCGCGTGTCGTTGATCGCATCGTCGAGATTTCCGACTCTGGTCGTGCGCCGAAGAATGATCCGGCCATCTTTGCCCTCGCGCTTGTGACAACTCACGGTGACGTTGCGGCCAAGACCAAGGCCTTCGCGAACCTGTCAAAAGTCTGCCGCATCGGCACGCACCTCTTCCACTTCGCTGGGTATGTAAATGCGATGCGCGGTTGGGGACGCGGTCTCCGCAATGCGGTTGGCAACTGGTATAATGCCCAGGAACCACGCGAATTGGCCTTGCAGGCAATCAAGTATCAGCAGCGCGACGGCTGGTCACACGGTGACTTGCTGCGCCTGGCACATCCAAAAGAAGTTTCACGCGAACACGCGGCAATCTTCCGCTGGATGTTGTCCGGCCAGGATGAACTGGGTGAACGCACGGTCAAGCGCAAGGTCAACTGTGCGGAACGCACAGCGACCTATGCGGCCGTGGGCGAATTGCCAGCCTTAATCCAGGCGTTTGAGCAGGCCAAAGCCGCGAAGGGCAAGGGAGAAATCCTGAAGCTCATCACGGAAAGCAACCTGCCACGCGAAGCCGTCCCAACCGAATGGTTGAACGATGCTGAAGTGTGGGATGCCTTGCTGCAGAAAATGCCGATGACCGCAATGATCCGCAACCTTGGCAAGATGACGAGCGTTGGCTTGCTCAAACCAATGAGCGCAGCTGCCAAGCTGGTGGTTGCAAAGCTGTCTGACCAGACTGCGTTGAAGCGCGCCCGTGTGCACCCTATGGCCGTCCTGATCGCGGAGAAAATCTACGCTCAGGGTCGCGGCGACAAGGGCAGCTTGAGTTGGTCGCCAGTGCAGCCAATCATCGATGCGTTGGACGAAGCGTTTTACGCGACGTTCAGCAACGTCGAACCGTGCGGCAAGCCAGTCTTGCTCGCGCTTGACGTCAGCGGTTCCATGGGGATGGCGAAGATTGCGGGCTCCTGCCTGTCAGCACGTGAAGCGAGCGCAGCGATGTCCTTGATTACAGCGGCTACGGAGCCTGATTACGTTATCGTTGGGTTCTCGGCGGCAGCGAACGGGCATGGCGGTCAGTGGGGTGGTGGTGAACCGGGCATTACGCCGGTCAACATCTCTCCGAAGATGCGCCTTGCGGAGGTCGTGAAGGAAATCGAGAAGATTCCAATGGGCGGCACAGATTGCGCCCTGCCAATGGTATGGGCACGTCGGCAGAAGGTGAATGTGTCAGGCTTCGTGACCTACACCGACAGTGAAACCTGGGCGGGCAATATTCATCCTTCACAGGCTTTGCGTAATTACCGCGACCAGTTCGCGGCAGATGCCAAGGCAGTGGTGGTGGGTATGACCTCGAACGACTTCACGATCGCGGACCCGAAGGACCGCGGCATGTTGGACGTCGTCGGTTTCGATACAACCGCTCCGGCGGTAATCGCGGATTTTATCCGCAGTGATTAACACATGCAGACGAGTGGTTATCCATTCGTTTGCAGCTTAAAATTGATTTTTGATAAGGACGGGATGGAAACATTCCGAAACCGATCCGGGAGCATGATCCCGTCAGATAAGCCGGTGAAAGCCGGTCAAAGCGGAGTTCCTCCTACGGAGCCGCGCCTGGAGACAGGCCACTTATGCAAGCCCAATTCTTGTAAGCTTATCGCAATTCGCGGTGAGCTATGCTGGAAGATGGAGTGAAAACGGAGAGCTGAGGGTAACACTGTAAGCTCTTTACTAACGGTAGCGCCGAGCACTTCACTTACGCCAAACATCGACAGTTAAGGAATAAGGGTAGCCATTTGGTCCGAGACCGCAATCAAGGGCTGAGTGACAGAATGAGAGGCAAACGGTTCAGGGCAACCTGAAATCGTAAGTCTTGAAATTCGGTGGAATATCCGCAAGAGAAACACAGAAGGCGTGCAGTATAGCGTGATCCAAAAGATCATGAAGCTGCAAGACGCGCACGTCTTGGTAGGATTGCTGCTGCAGGCAACTGTAGCACCTGACTGAAAATCAGGCTAAACGCAAAGTCGCGTCTTCTGTTGGATTGGAAAGTAGCTTAATCCCTGAATCCTGCGGGATAATCAGGGCGTCCGATGCTCCGCAAGAGCTGAGGACGTTGGTTGAAATCGCATGGTGGGTTCGCAGCCCTTTACTGCCCGCAAGGCAGACAGTAAGAGGACAGCCGAGCGATCCAATGGTGAACTGGCAATGCCACCAGTATAAAACGGCAGCTATCGGACTTACCAGATTGTGGCTTCGGCCTGGTTTGGTGGAAACGTTGGGAAGCCTTCCCGCATGGAGGGTATAATCCAATCAAAGAGTCCGAACCAAAACTGTATTCTCAGGTTTACTTTTTCAGTCCGGTTGGCCGAGTAATTAGGCAGCAGCCTGCAAAGCTGCATTACAGGAGTGCAATTCTCTTACCGGACTCCAATTTCTGCGGCAGTGATGTTTAATAGATGAGCATGGCTGCCTTCCAAGCAGCTCGTCCGAGTGCAACTCCCGGTTGCCGCACCATCTATTTTCGCAGTGCCTTGACGAGTTCGGGCAGGATCACGCCTGCCGGGCCTTTAAGCATGAAATCCGCCTTCGGAGTCAGCGGTGTTGGTGCAGGATTGATTTCCACCAAGGTTGCGTTGTGGTTCAGAGCTTCGTGCGGCAATGAAGCGGCAGGATAGACCAGGCCCGACGTCCCGATGGAAAAGAATACATCCGCCTTACGACTGGCCTTCATGGCAGATTCAAGTTCAGCTTCCGGGAGAGGCTCCTCGAACCAGACCACGTCGGGACGGAGCCATCCGCCGCAATCCGGGCATTTGGGAGGGACATCCCCAGTATCTTTCCAGGATTCAACGATGGTTCCTTCCTGAAAGCATTTGGTTCGATGGATGTTTCCATGAAGTTCAATGATGATGTTGCTGCCGGGAAGCCGGTGCAGACCATCAACGTTTTGGGTGATCAGCGTAAACTCCGGAAAAAGTTCCTGCATTTCCACCAGGGCGTAGTGTGCGGGATTTGGTTTGGCCTTGGAAACCAGTTCGCGACGCCATTGATACCATTCCCAGACCAGCTTCGGATTCTGGCGGAACGCGCGCGGAGTGGCGAGTTCCTCTGGTGAGTATTGCGACCAGAGGCCGGTCTGTGCATCGCGGAAAGTGGGCACACCGCTCTCAGCAGAAACGCCCGCACCGGTCAGCACCACGACACGGTTGGCGGAACGCAGGGTGTCGACAAGCTCGGAAGGAATGGGAGAAGTCATGACTAGAGATTACAACGAGTCGTCACAAATTCCACTCCATTGTGCTAAGCAATTTGGATGAAGCGGTGAGGCGATCTTCAGGGAGACTTCACCGCACGATAGAACGTCTTGGAATTGGTTCCCGGAAGCATCCAGTGCAACTGGGCGCTGGTCAGAGTGCCTGTGCTATTGTTGGACCAGTTCGTGAGATTGGATGAGGATTGCAAGATATAGGTCGCACCAATCTGGCCATTGAGCGCCACATCCACCTGGCTGCCGCCGGGGCTTGCCTTCAGGGTGGCGGTTGCCGTCACAGGCAGCACGAACAAGGTGACGCTTTGGGCGGGCAACGTGGCATTCAAGATGGCATTGGTATAGGTGAGATTGGGAAGATGCGAGATGGCATTGGTATTGAGTTGCCACACCTGCGCGCTGCCGCCGTTTCCGAAATTGGAAATGCCGAGTGAAACGGGAACGGTATTCGCAAGATATTTATTAATGACCATGATGGTGAGTGCGCCGTCATTGGTGCGTTGCGCGGCGAACGCAGCGACATTATCGATATTAGTGGCGGCTGCGAGAATGCTGGTATCGCCGAAAGTGGATTTGTTGCCATCGTAATTGCGATACAACTTGATGGCCTTGTAAGTGGGTGTGGTATTCGCCGGAGTGGTCCAACGAGTGGCGAGGTCAAGACCTTCGCGGCCAAAGATCCCGAGGATGTCAGCCTGGACAGTGGCCCCGTTCATATGATCTTCAGCGCCCCAGTTATACTCTGTAACAGCGGTGCGGCAGCCGGGATAGTAAGTTGCAACCCAGCTTTTGATTCTTGGGATTAGATAGATTTTTTGGGCAATCCAGGAGGCATCGACATAATTGGTGTCCCAGAGCGAGCGCGTGGATTTATTGCGCAACAACTGGGTGGCAGTCGAAACATTTGTGCCAAACTCACCGCTTCCCTGTGGATAATAATGAACGCTAAAAACGTCGAGCAGGCGTTTGCCAGTGACGTTGTTGGATTGGCGAAATTGGTCCAGCAACCAGGGTAGATAATCCTTTCCTCCGTGGTTGGCCCGATCCGTACTACCGCCCGTCTGAAAATCATAACCACTGTTGAGGTATCCGAGCCAGCCCCACTCTTCCGGCCCTACAACGATGGCATTGGGATCCACAGCTTTGATCTTGGCGGCATAGTCCATCATTTTATTCCGCACTTCGTCCATGGTGGCGCCTGTGGGATGGACATCACGATGGGTTTCGTGCCAAAGGCTGTATTCGTTATCGAGGATGTAGTAGCGCAAGCCGCCATTGGTGGCGGTGTGCCAGACGTTGGTAATGTGTTGCACCCAATTTTGTTGATAGGAGGAGGTTGAAGGGATGTTCGCATCGTTGGGATCGTTGCCAACAACGTATTGGCCATTTGTCTTCACGCCGTTGCCGGCATCGGTCATATAAACATCGTGATTTGTTTGGAGCCCGTATTTGGCGATGGAAAAACTTGCCAGCTTTCCGCGGCTGGGACCGAGCTTGGCGATCCAGTCGAGCATGGGAACCGTGATCAAAGGCTGGGCACCGGCGGCTTTGGAATTGGAGATGAAGGTATCGCCTCGCTCGCCCGCGACAGAACTGGTATCACCGATGCTTTCGAAAAACCAATCCGAGCCGCGGTTATCGCCATTCACCTGCCAGTTGTAACGGCTGGTGTTGTTGCCACCGAGACGGTTGACAGGAGAATTGAGGTCGTTGAGGTCGGCGGTTGTACCGTAAGCCACGCCGTAAATTTCGGGGCTGATGGCGTGGCGATTCGCGGCAACGTCGATGGTGATGAAATTGGTCGATGGAGGCGGCGGTGGTGGAGCAGATATGAGAACAATGTCATCCACATAAAACACCGGGATGGTGCTGGCGGTATTATTTGCGATCCAAAATCGATCCATGTCGCCGACATTGGTGACTCCCAGTGCATAGAGCGGCACGGTGATCCGTTGCCATGTATTAGCCGGCAAAGTGGGAATTGTATAAGAGGAGGAATTTGCTGCGGCTCCCAAGGCTGCCTTGACGATCAAATTCTGCCCCCCGGTTGGTCCACCGTTTATCCAGAAGGTTATATTGGTATAAGCAGTGACATCAAAAGTTGGGTTTTCGAAAGAGAGCGCCTCCCAGCCATCGCAGACCACGCTGATGGAGTATGTCCCGGAATGGACCGGGTTGGTATTTTGGAAATTATTGGCCGACCAACTCCAGTCCTGCCAGTTATTTTGACGTGAATCGTCGTAGACCGTCTGGTCTGCCGAGGCTATTGAGAAGCACATTGCAGTCAGCAGGAGAACGGACCCAAAGACTTTAAAGGATTTGCAAGCCATTGAAGTGTAAAAACAGCATAGCATGGGCCAGTTCAGGGGTAAAATTTAAAAATAAGGCGCTCTAACACCTGTGAACATGCAAAAACGCCGGGGATGTAGGTCTGATGAAAAAAGAAAAGCAGAGCACGGCATAAATAAGATAGGCGCTCCTGCAAGCAGGATTAGGCCCGAAGGCAGTCCACGCCCCGGACGAAGATCTTAAACCCGGTATTTGGACTTGATGCTCGTTGCTCTGCCACCGGCACTATCATTCAGCCGAATTACAATTTCAACGGAAAGTTATTCACAATTTTAAGACGGTTTTATCGCAGTCGAACCAGCGTTCAGCAGTGCCTCATATGCACCGCTTGCCCGGAGCGACACCGGGGACTGCGAGGAATTTTGTAATGAGTTTTTTTCGGGAAGCTGGTGCGCAGTTGGGTATCACCCACCTCACTGTGATGGTTCGATTCCATCGTCCCGGAATCTTTCGGGTCGTAAGCATTAGCAGTGATGCAGCGGTCTCTCATACCGAATGTCAAAATAAATTTCCGAAAGGGGAAAATGGAAAGACAAGGGAAGTGAAGGAGTTGATTCATTGGAACTTTGGATCACCAAGCTGTTACGAAGGAACATTAAATTGTTGAAAGCAGGGTGCTTTTGATTTGAGGCGGCGTTGTCGGCCTTGTCGTTATCTTTCAGATAGCGCCGGCGGCCTCCGCCTTGCCTCAAACCAAAATCCCTCCTGCCTTTCGGAAATTTCTTTCGACATTCGGTATGCCCCAGAACACGGAGTATTACCGTGACGGCCCACCAATTTGATTTGCCGACGTGGCTCAGCAGCGACAGCAGCAGTTTTGTAAACTGCCGGGCACTGCCCCACGAGAGTGCGAGTCTCTCCGTCGGCTCCAGATTTAAATTAATAATCACAATTGCTCCCGTAGCTCAATGTATAGAGCGCCGCGCTTCGAACGCGGAGGTTACAGGCGAAATTCCTGTCGGGAGTGCCAACTCATTTTGGATTTTTGATCTACGAATGCCGGTTTAAGAACCGGCATTTCCAAGCTGCCGCGTTAGCCCAATTAGCAGAGGCGCTCCGCTTAGAACGGAGATGTTGAGAGTGCGAGTCTTTCACGCGGCACCAATCTATCCAGCTCCTGTAGCCCAATTAGCAGAGGCAACGAACTTAAAATCCGCAGAGTGTCAGTGCAAATCTGACCGGGAGCACCAAAGAATTTTGCCCATGTAGCCCAATGCAGAGGCACCAAGCTCAGAACTTGGCAAGTGCAGGTGCAAGTCCTGCCATGGGCACCAATAATAATTTGCAACTCCTGAACGCGAAGTAGATCCAGCGGCCTCGTACCATAGCGGGGTGCATTTAGTTGGTGGAAGAGACCAACCAGGAGTTTGCAGAAGTTTTTTAATTTTTGATTTGCGAATGCCGATTGAAAAGCAGGCGACTGTTTTCGCCGCATTCAAAATTCAAAATCGCAATTCGCAAATTTCAACTCCTCCGTAGTTCAATAGCAGAACAACGACCTTTTAAGTCGTGAGATGCGAGTGCAAATCTCGCCGGGGGAACCAAATCTCAGTTTCGAGTGACGCATTTCGAATGGCGCATTTAATACAACGACGACGCTCGGTGGTGAAATAGGATCATGGTTGTCTTACAAACAACAGTCGAAGGGGCAGAACCTTCCCGGGCGACCATTCATTGCTTCGTGGTGTAATCAGTAGCACAGCGGTCTCTGACACTGCTGGTCCTGGAGCAAAGCCAGGCGAGGCAGCCATTTTAAAGCCGTAGTCTTACAAACTACCCAAGGTGGAGAGTTACCATCATGGGCTACCAATTTGCCGAAGAGTGTGGAAGTGGCACACCTGCCTTTGACGCAGGGAGTCCTGGAGCGTTACCAGGTTCGGCAGCCAGTTTACGGCGCAATCAATCGGTAAAATCGGCTTCCTTGCACGCTGTTGGTAACCACGTTATTCGTGCCGCTCACGACCGGCGCGTTCGTAACGATGGACCAATTACTCGTGGAAAGGTTGCTGTTTGCCTGAAGAGCATAGTGCAGGGCCGAGGTTGGCCAGGAAATCTGGAGATTAGGATTGGCGGGGAGGCGCTGAATACCAAGTCGCATGGGCGTTCCGCCCGGGACAAGTGCTTGGACTGTAACCGGAGTGCCAAATGCCAGGCCATCGTACGGGGTAACAGTACAGCGCAGCAGGTCGCCGGGTTTGGCGGCGCCGCGAGGTATGGCATCGGCATGTGCAGCATTGGTGACATCGCGGAATGGGGCACCATTAATACTCCACTGAAACCGATTGCGCATCAGATCAAAATCAGGATCCGCGATCAAGGGAATGGTGAGGCGACAGAAAACCACATCATTGGTGGTGGGAGCAACCGGATCAAAGGCGGCACCGATGGGATTGGGAACATGATTCACAGGCACCCCACCCGCATTTAATACAAAGAACGGTGCTTGCACCATGACCTGTCCGTTAATCGAGAGTTCAAAAGTCCAGGTACCGGCGATGTCCGGAGTTAAGTTATAATACACCCACCAACTTGCATAGCGGTAAGCGGTCGCGTTGTTGTGAGGATTGGTTCCGGAATCAAAAAACAGGGTTCCATTGGGTCGTAGATAACGCAGCCTCCAAGTGCTGTTTGCCGGCTGGTTATGGATGATATACCAGGCACCGATTGGTTGGAAACTGCCCGTTCTGACGAAGGTGCCGGTGCGGACAGGATTGTAGGGAAAGAAGGCGGTATCGGGAAAATTGTTCGTGTTGTGCATCGCAAAGTCCTCGATCCACATGTCGCGACGAATCGGAATTTGATGCACCCAACCGGTCGTGCCCGGTCGACAAGTGCCTGCTGAGGGTTCGTAGAAAGTGTTGTTAAAGCGGGATTCAAAATGCAGGTGCGGTCCCGTGCTATTGCCGCTGCTGGCGGCGAGTCCGACTTGAGTTCCGGCCTTGAGAACCTGTCCATTGGTAACGGCAATGCTGCCGTTGCGCAGGTGGTAGTACCAGGTGTAATGCGTGCCCCCATGGAAGATCACGACATAATTGGCAGGCTGGCCACCCATTGATGTGTTCTTATCAAACTCGCCATCATGCCAGTCTACAACCGTGCCATCGAGAGCGGCGAACACGGGAACGCCAACGTCCTGCTCGCCGAATGAGCGGAGGTCAATGTCATGTCCTTGGTGACCGTCGTAGGTGAAGTCGGTGCAATCCCAATCCTGGATGCCGGAGCTTGTATTCAGATCGACGAAATTGTTGATGAACCGATCATCCCAAACGGTACCGGCAATCGGGACGAAGGGATACAACGCAGGAGGATTGGAAAGAATCGATTCAGCAAGACCCAGGCGTGCCATGCTCCTTGAGATGTTCAGCTCGATCTGCTGGCGTTCATGAGCGGGAATGCAGTTATCCGTAAATGGTTGCGGGGGGCCGCCACCGAAATTCTGCGCGTTCAAAGGCAAATTCAAAATAAAAGCCAGGATAAGAACTCCAACCGCAGAAGCAGTTCTGGAAAGTTTCACAGATGACCGTCTGATTGGGTGCAAGCAAATCACATCCTGGAGGAGTTTTCAATAAGTGATTACCACCATGGCTACAACAAGGAACAAACACCGTACGAAGAATGAAGACTTCGGTCTTCACTTGAGAAGATTGGAAGATTTATGAGCAACAAACTGAATAAGGCGAGTGTTCTGGTGCTGAACCGGAATTGGCAGGCGATCAACATCCGTACACCGGAGGATGCCATTTGTCAGATGGCGACCGGGGTAGCGACAGGTTTGGAAATCGAAGCCGAAGACCAGATTCGCCCAGTGAGTTGGGCCGAGTGGTTGACATTGCCGATTCGTGAGCAGGATGAAGCGGTCCGGACGGTGCGCGGCGCGATCCGTATGCCGACGGTGATTGTGCTGGCGAATTTCGCGAAGGTGCCAAAGAAGCGCCCGAAGTTTGGAGCGAAGGCGATTCGCGAGCGCGATGGGAATCGCTGCCAGTACACCGGTCGCGTGCTGAAGCCGGAGGAAGGGAGCATTGATCACATCCTGCCGGTATCGCGCGGCGGCAAGGACGCGTGGGACAATTGCGTCTGGGCTTGCAAGGCGATCAATTCGCGCAAGGGCAATCGTTTGCCGGATGAGGCGGGACTGAAATTGCTCACGATGCCGAAGGCTCCGAAGGAATTGCCGATGACGGCGTTGATTCGGAATCACCAGGGCATTGCGGACTGGAGGTTGTTCTTAAGTGAGTAGGCAATTTCGATCAGGCCAGCAGCTTGTCTGCGTGGAATCTGCAGACAAGTTCTGCGCGTTGGCTGGTGCGAAAACTGGTGAGAACCGGTAAGCGGGGTTCGAAACCCCATTAACAGACAAAAAGGTAAAGCCTGTGGCTGGGAATCGGCGCGTGAGCGCAACGGGAAGACAGCTCAGCGAGATTGCTTCGGCAGTCTCCCGCTGCGGACCCGCGATTCCTCGCCATGGGCAGTCGAAGGAAAAATTATGATGGAGAACATTTTTTGGACTATTGCACTTGCAGCGGCAATCGTGGTGCCGTTGATAGTTGCGAGTCGATGGACTGTGTTTACGGTGTCGGAGGGCTTCTACGGGCTGTTGTATTACAACGGCAAGTCGTGGCATCGCATCAGTCCGGGCAAACACCGATTCTGGAAGAGTGGTTACACGGTGCAGCTCGTGGATATGCGCAAGACGATCCTGACCGTTGCCGGCCAGGAGGTGTTGAGTGCGGAGAACGTGGGCTTGAAGGTCAGCGCGGTGCTGACTTACCAGATCATTGAGTGCGAAACGGCGATGCATACCGTGCAAGATTATGTGGCGTCGCTGTATAACGCAACACAGTTGGCGTTGCGCTCGGTGATTGCGGGCCAGTCGATCGAGGCATTGCTGGACAAGCGCCTGGACATCGGCAAGGAATTGCTGGCGTTGGTTAAGCTGGAAGCGGAGAAGCTTGGCATCGAGGTGCATGCCGTAGAGGTCAAGGATGTGATGTTTCCGAGCGAGCTGAAGAAGGCGTTCTCGGAAGTATTGCGCGCGCAAAAGGAAGGTCAGGCGGCATTGGAGCGGGCACGTTGTGAAACTGCGGCTTTGCGCAACCTGGCGAATGCCGCGCGGTTGATGGAAGGCAATCCGGCATTGATGAACCTCCGCTTGATGCAGTCGATCGGGGCCGCGGGTACCACCGGCAATACGCTGGTGATGGGAATGCTGGGTGGGTTTGTGCCGATGAAGAATGGTAATGGCAAAGCTGAGTCTGATCACAAAAAGAGTTCGGAAGAAAACTAAGCACGTCGCTGGATTCGTAAGGTTTCGAGCGCAGAAATAAATGCGGTCGCAAACTTACGTTTCCAGCAACGAACGAATACAGTAATTAAGGAAGTAATTTAATGAACAACGAGACAATAACGCTCTTTCGTCCGGTCGGACCGAAGGAACTGGGATTGGTACGCGAAGGAGGCTTCAAGGGGTTTCCGCCCAGGTTGCCGGAGCAGCCGATCTTTTATCCGGTCACAAACGAAGAGTATGCAGTGCAGATTGCACAGCGCTGGAACGTGCCGGATTCGGGATCGGGGTATGTCACCCGGTTTCAGGTGAGGAAAGAGTTTTTGAGCAAGTATGATGTTAAGAATGTTGGAGCCTCCAAGCATAATGAATATTGGATTCCGGCAGAAGATTTGAATGAGTTTAATCGGAACATTGTTGGCGAGATCGAAGTGATTGCCGAGTTCCACAAGTAGAAGTGAGTTGTTATGAGTGCAGAATTTAATCCACAGATGATTCAGGTGACTGGTGGAGCGACGGGCTTTATTCCGGCGCCTGAGAACAAGGGCAAGCCAATCACGGTGATTGGAACGAAGGCGATTCGCCAGACGTTTGATGAGAAGTGCCTTGAGCAGGCGATGAACTCGCGTGGTGCGCCGGGGGTGACGGATTTGGTCCTGAACCCGGATGCACACTGCGGCTATGGCGCACCGGTTGGTTGTGTGTTGGTATCGCCAACGCATATTTACCCGGGTCCTGTGGGCGTGGATATCAAGTGCTCGATGAGTCTCCTGCAGATGGATCTGCCGGCAGATGCGGTCGTGGACCGTGGTGTGCGTCGTGCGTTGATCAATGCGATTCTGGAGCGCACGCCGACGGGAGCGGGTCGCGGTCAGCGTTCGGCGCGGAAGGCGCGCAAGGTCAGCACAGTCAACGGCGAAAAGGTCCTGATTGAAGGGGCTTCGCCGGTAGTGTGTGCGGCTTTGGGTATTCCACAAGAATGGGCGAGTCGTTGTGAAGATGCGTTTCATGTCGGGCATGATGATACGAAGGATGCGTTGGGCAATCGTCTCGCTTACTTGATCGCGGAAGGCAAGATCCCGAACTTTGAGGAAAAGGTGATTCAACTTGGCTCGTATGGCGGCGGCAATCATTTCGGTGAGTGCGAAGTCGTGGAGTTGGTGGATAACCAGCGGGCGCGTCGCGCGGCTGAGGTGTTTGGCATGAAGGACAATTGCGTCGCGTTCCTGTCGCACTGCGGTTCGCGCGGGATGGGTCACAGGTTGGCGTCGGGGCAGTTCCGCACGTTGCAGGAGAAGTTCGAGCGTTGGGGTATCGCGCTACCAGGTCAGGACAAGGAATTGGTCTATGCACCGCTGGGAACGGCGGAGGCGAACGATTACCTGGATGACATGGCGATGGGTGCGAACTTTGCAACGGTGAATCATCTCCTGATCAATGCGCTGGTGTTGGAGGCGTTTCAGGAAGTGATTCCGGGAGTGAAGGGACAACTGGTCTACTTCATCAGCCACAATATTGCGCGTCGCGAACGGGTGAATGGCGAGGAAGCGTGGGTGCATCGCAAGGGTGCGACGCGCGCGTTTCCGGCCGGGCACTATTCGTTGATTGATACGCCGTATTACGAGACTGGTCACCCGATCCTTCTGCCGGGAAATCCGCAGGATGGTTCGGTGGTGATGGTGGCGGATTCGGGTGCAGAGAAGAGCTGTTACTCGGTGAACCACGGCGCGGGTCGTTGCAAAGGGCGCAAGGCCGCGATTCGCGAACTAGACCAGGAGAAGGTGGATGCCGGACTGGCGAAGCATGACATCCTGACCAACTGCCGCGTTTATCCGAAGGACGAAGCGCCAGCGGCGTACAAGGACTTCGGAGAGGTGTTGCGCTCCGTTGAAGAAGCCGGGCTGGCAAGCCCAGTGGCGAAACTGAAAGCGCGGTTTGTGATCAAGGATGCCGAATTGGGGTTGAGAGGGGCGGCATAAGGAAACGTTAACGCAAACATGGCCAACCGCGGACGCAAGAGAGCGTTCGCGTGTTGGCCAATGTTTCCTTTAAAAAGAGTAATTCATTTGCGCAAATGAGAAATGAGTCAGGAGATTTATGGGTTCGAGCAGAGATGATTTTGTTAAGTATCCGCGGACGCCGCATTTATTCGGCTCCCAGGGCACGGATGATGATAAACACCTTGGACATAAAGAGTCCGAAGCGTGTATCAAAGATCCTTCTTTGATCGTGGAAGAGAAGTTGGATGGGACTAATGTGGGCATTCACTTTACAACCGCGGGCAGGATGGTGTTGCAGTGTCGAGGGCACGAAATCACTGAGGGCATGCATCCGCAATATGATTTGTTCAAGCAATGGACGGCGGTGAAACGAAATGCCTTCGAAGAGATGTTAGGCAGTCGCTTCATACTCTATGGAGAATGGTTGTATGCGAAGCACTCGGTGCATTATCGCGGTTTGCCCCATTATTTTTTTGAGTTCGATATTTACGACAAGGATGCCGGCGAGTTTCTTAATCTGGAGACCCGGCTGAAGATGCTTGAAGGCACCCGCATTCAGACGGTGCCGGTGATTCAAAGAGGCAAGTCGACTTTGGAGGAATTGGTGGATTTGGTTGGTAATTCGGCTTTTGACAGCGCCTTTGAAAATCCCATCAGCGGCGGGACGGATACATTGATGGAAGGGCTATATCTCAGAATCGAAACTGAGGGAAGAGTAACAGGCAGGGCAAAAATGGTGCGCCCGGAATTTGTTGAAAAGGTAAAACGGAGTGAACATTGGCAGCATCAGGCCATGGTGCAAAACCTGTTGATTGAGGGAGTGAATATTTGGGAATGAAAACGTGGCGGGACATTATAAATGCGACGAATGCGCAGATTATCACCTGGGCTGAAAAGCAGTCATGGGCTGCTGCGATGGCAGCTTGCGGGCAGGATTCGAAATGGCATGCGGAGGGTGACGTGTGGACGCATACCAAGATGGTTTGGGACGAAGTTGCGAAGCTGGCAGAGTATCGGGCGTTGGATCGACTCTCTCAGTTAAAGCTGCTGTTCACTGCCCTGCTCCATGATTGCGGCAAACCGGCAACGACGGAGATTGATCCGGATTCAGGACGCACCCGGTCGCCGAAGCACTCGATTGTTGGGGCGGCGTTGGCGCGCAAGGTTCTCCGCGACTTGCAGGTTGACCTGAACACACGGGAGGAGATTGTGCATTTGGTGCGGTACCATGGACGTCCGCCTTATCTGCTCGAGAAAGGACACGAGGTTCAGGAAGTGATTTCACTTTCCTGGTTGCTGAACAACCGGTTGCTTTATCTATTCTCGATAGCAGACACCCGCGGTCGTAAAGCGGAGGAGACGAGCCGGCCTGAGGAGAAGCTGCACTTTTGGAAGATCATTGCGGAAGAAAATCAATGCTTTGAGCGCGCGTATTCGTTTGCAAATGATCACGCGCGGTTCCTGTTTTATCGCAAGGAGCTTTCAAGCCTGCATTATATTCCGCGCGAGGATTACAAATGCACTGCGACCTTGATGTCTGGTTTACCTGGCTCGGGCAAGGATACGTGGTTGCAGAAGCACAAGCCGGGACTTCCGGTGGTGGCCCTGGATCAGATTCGAGAGGATTTGGACATTGATGCCACAGAGAATCAGGGAAAGGTAATTCAAGCTGCCCGGGAGGAAGTTCGGGGACACTTGCGCGCCGGGAGGGATTTTGCATTTAACGCGACAAACACAATGCAACAGACGCGCAAGCGGTGGATTGATTTGTTTGCAGATTATGGAGCGCGCATTGAGATCGTTTACATCGAGCCAACCATATCAAATATTCTGGAACGGAATCGGCGGAGGGAGCAACGTGTTCCTGAGAAGGTAATTCATCATCTTCTTGAAAAACTGGAGCCGCCGCAAATCACGGAGTGTCATGGTCTGACATTGGTGGGAGAAGTTTAGCATGATGCATTTAATCATACCAACGGGAACTCAAGTAGTGACGCGGACGGAATTGAGGTCGGCGACGGGAGAGCTTTTGCATGCTGCCGGGTCGGTGGGCGTGATTGTTGAAGCGCCGCTGGATGGGACGCATTCTTACCGCGTTCGGTTCGCTGATGGAACCGAAGGGGCATTCAGTCGTCAGCAATTGTCATTATTGAAGCAATTCAAGGGAGAAGGAATTGGTGCGGAAAATCCGCATGCAGCGGAGATAGATTATTACTCGTTTGTGATTTATCGGTGTGTCGTTGGGTCGCGGGCGTATGGGTTGGAGGGAGAGGAGTCAGATACGGATCGGCGCGGGATTTATTTACCGCCTGCGGAATTGCATTGGTCGTTATATGGGGTGCCGGAGCAATTGGAAAATCCGGAGAATGAAGAGGCTTACTGGGAGTTGCAGAAATTCCTGGTGCTGGCGTTGAAGGCGAATCCGAACATTTTGGAATGCCTGTATACACCGCTGGTTGAATTGGCGACGCCATTGGCGCAGGAGTTGTTGGCAATACGGGAGAGCTTTCTCTCGAAGGTGATTTACCAGACTTACAATGGTTACGTGATGTCGCAGTTTAAAAAGCTGGAACAGGATTTGCGGGCACGGGGCGAGATTAAATGGAAGCATGCGATGCATTTGATCCGGTTGCTGCTATCCGGTGTGACGGCGCTCAAAGAAGGAGTGGTGCCGGTGCGTGTGGGTGAGCATCGGGAACAGTTGCTGGCGATTAAACGAGGTGAGCTGCCTTGGGCAGAAGTGAACACCTGGCGGTTGAGTTTGCACAAGGAATTTGATGCGGCGTATGCAGCGACGAAACTGCCGGAGCGGCCGGATTATGAGAAGGTGAATACTTTTCTGGTCAGGGCAAGAGGCACCATGGTTAGATAAGATGAAAGTTGGAATAATTTGCTGGAGGAACTTGAGATGCTTGTTATTCAAGAGAAAATCAGGAAAAGGTTGGAAGCGGAAGCGGCGAAGCAGCTGTATCCCCTGCTCTTTGTGACGGTGAGTGGGGCGCATCTGTACGGATTTCCGTCGCCGGATTCGGATTATGATTTGCGCGGGGTGCATGTGCTGCCGGTGAATGAGGTGATTGGGCTGAGCACCGGGCGTGAGACGATTGAGGTTTCGAAGATTGAGGATGGGTTGGAGTTTGATCTGGTGACACATGATGCGAAAAAGTTCTTTGGCTTGATGCTGAAGAAGAATGGTTATGTGCTGGAGCAACTTTATTCGCCACTGATCATTCAAACGACGCCAGAGCATGAGGAGCTGAAGGAGATCGGGAAGTTGTGCATCACCAAGCATCACAGTCACCATTACTTTGGGTTTGCGGAGACGCAGTGGAAATTGTTCGACAAGGAGCGGCCGCGTCGCGTGAAGCCGCTTCTTTATGTGTATCGCGTGCTGTTAACGGGGATTCACTTGATGAGGACGGGGCAGATTGAGGCGAACCTGGTGACCTTAAACGAGGAGTTCAAGCTTTCGTATATCCATGACTTGGTAGCGCGGAAACTGGGTGGGCCGGAGAAGTCCACACTCGCGGACGCTGACATGGAGTTTTATACGAAGGAATATGAGCGCCTGCGGGCGGAGTTGGAGAATGCGTATCAGCAAAGCTCCTTGCCCGAAGTGCCTTCAGGCAAGGGAGCGCTGGATTCGTTGTTGAAACGATTGAGGTTGGGATCGAAATGAGTCGGAACTATGGTCGCCTCACTTCACTGTATAACCCTTGCCTTCCATGCAGGCTTCGAAGGCGCGTTTGTAGGCGTCGAGTTTTTGTTGGTTGCCGGCCTGCTGGTTGGCTGACGCTTGTTGCTGGGCAGCTTGTTGATTGAGTGCGGCTTGTTGCTGGGCTGCCTGTTGCTGGGCAATGGCCTGCTGTTGCGCGGCGGCTTGTTGTTGTTGGGCTTCATTGGCACGGCGTTGTCGGACGCCACCGATGGCACCACCTGACGCAGCACCAATGGCCGCACCCTTACCGGCATCGCCAGCGATGGCTCCAATGGCCGCACCACCGGCTGCACCTCTCGCTCCGCCACGGACTGCGCCGCCTTGTTGTGGAGGTGGTGGAGGGACTGACTGGGAATAGGTTGCGGGCGGTTGCGAGATTACCTGCTGCGAAGGCTGGCTTTGGGCCTGCATGGAGGCAGCGACCGGATCGTAGCCGGTTTGTTGCCTGGCCCAGGCGTAGCAATCGGCCTTATCCTTGTCCATCTGCTCCGGGGTTTGGTTTTTGGCAGGAAAGACGATGGGTGCATAAGACGAGGTGACCTGGGCTGGTGGCGCGGAGGTTTGAGCGTAAGCGGTTCCGAGCATGGGGATGATGAGGCCGAGGATGGCGGAATATTTAGCGGTAAATTTCATAAGTTGTTCAATGGTTGTGTTCCAGAGCCTGGGCCTGGATGGTTTTGTGGTTGATGGTAAAACTCCTTCTTACGTGAGTTTAATTGAGAGATGCGAATGGGGTAGTAGCGTGAAGGCCTACTCTCTGGTTGAGGAATACCCCACCGGTTTCGATAGAGACTTGAGTGCCCGAGATGGATGCACTGTATTGCGCTGGTGGGTTCCGCTTCGGATGAGTGTGTGGAGTTGATTAGCATCGTGGGCCGAAGCGGCGATTCTTTTTAATTTAACCCAGGGTTGCGCCCGAAAGACGGGCTGGACCCTGGGCTCCCGTACTCCCACGCTTTCAGCGTGGGGCGGCCCTGCGAGGTGACACTTTTTGCTGGCATAGCGGGGGCGAATTCGGAATGTTGAGTAACTATGAACAAGGATTCGCAAAATGAAATCATCAAGGCCTGCACGGAGGTGCATCGTGAATTGCGAGGCGGGTTTCCGGAAGAGGTTTACCAGGAGGCCCTCGCGGTGGAATTGGGAATGCAGAAAGTTCCTTTTGAACAGGATGTTCAATTCCCGATTTATTACAAAGGGAAACCCTTGGGCGTGTTCTACAAAGCCAGTCTTGTTTGCCATGGAGAAATCATCGTGGATTTACGGGCGACGACGGCGTTGACGTCGAAGGAGGAGGCGCAAGTCAAACACCACCTTCAGGCAACAAAGAAGGAGCGCGCATTGCTTGTCAATTTCGGCGGGTCAAGTTTGGAGTATAGGTGGGTTGTTGTGTAAGCCCGGATTCTGACATTGAAGGAGTAGAATGATTCAGACAGCGAAGTTGATTGAGGCGGGGAATGTGGAGTTGCAGGATCGGGGGGAGATCATTGAGCAATTCGGCACGACGATTTTGGTGGTGGCGGATGGTGCGGGTGGCAGGAGTGGTGGTGCAGAGGCGGCGCAAAAGGTCATCGATATGGTGCGAGGAAATGTTGCCAGATTGATTACGATGGATCCCCTCGCCTGCTCGCAACTCTTGGAGGAAATCGATCGAGAGATTGCAGCTGATCCAGTGGCAGGTGAAACGACGGCGGTGATTGTGGTCGTGGCTGGAGATGTGATTGTCGGAGCGAGTGTGGGGGATTCGGAGGCTTGGTTGATTGGTGCGGGGAGTTATGAGCGGTTGACGGAGAATCAGATTAGAAAGCCATTCCTTGGGAGTGGCCGTGTGAATGTGGTGTCGTTCAGAAAAGAATTTAGAGAAGGCACGTTGTTGCTGGGAACGGATGGGTTGTTCAAATATACCGGGGCGGAGAGGATTTGTGAGGTGGTCAGGGCATCTGATGCGAGAGGTGCGGCCAGAGCACTGGTGGAGTTGGTAAGGTTACCTTCGGGGAATTTGCAGGATGATGTGGCGGTGATATTGGCAAACGGATAGATTGCAACCATGCAAAATGCAGGGATGGAAAATCCAGATGAACTAAAGGGCAAAGTGGTACAGGAGTTCATTGCCATTGCGCGAGATTCCGAGGATGAAAATCTGGCCTGGGACGCAATTAGAGAGTTAAGACGCCGCGGGGGTCACGAGGTTTTTGAAGTAGTGAGAAGCCTGATTCGTAGCGAGAAGGAAAAAGAGCGAATCTTGGCGGCCAATGTGCTCGGGCAATTGGGCGCACCGGCACTGCCATTTCGCAAGGAGTCAGGGGACATGTTGATGTCAACGCTTGAAAGGGAAAAGTCGGTCGAGGTAATCAAAGCGATTTGCTTCGCTTTAGGGCATCTGAAGGAGGCGCGCGCCATCAATTTGTTATTGAATTTAAAGAATCATGCAAATGCTGACATTCGATATGCGGTGACACATGGGTTGCAGTGTCAAACGGATCCAACAGCCATCCAAGGTTTAATTGAACTTTCAAAGGATTCCGACGAGGACATTCGAGACTGGGCAACATTTGGATTGGGCTCAATGATCGATGTTGATTCGCCCGAAATCAGAGAAGCATTGTTTGATCGTTTGAACGACAAGTATCCAGACGCAAAAGGCGAAGCGATGGTCGGCTTGGCGCGGAGAAAGGATGAGCGTGTGGTACGACTAATCATTGAGGAGTTGCAAAATCCAGAGGGAGAATTACCCGGATATGCTCAGGAAGCAGCCGAAGAATTTGATCATCCGGAGATCAATTCGATTCTAGAGGAAAAAGGATTTCGGAGACATTAAGCAATGTGGTTTGACCAAAATGCATGAGAGACGGCAAGATTGTTTTCATCCATCGGCTTGATACTACTAATTAACGCTAAAAGGATGGCACGAATTTTTCTTAAACTGAATGGCGCTGGATTGGGTGGGCGGGTTCCGCTTCGGGCGCGTGCGTTGAGACAATTAAAATCGTGGGCCGAAGCGGGGATTTTTCATTTTGCATTTTACCCAGGGTTGCGCCCCCAAAGGCGGGGCTGGACCCTGGGCTTCCATACACCCACGCTTTCAGCGTGGGAAAACGGGGCGGAAGCGGGATTTATTTGGAATTAACACCCATAATGATGCCGGCCCGATTGTGGTCGAGCCATTTTCAACAGTAAAGGATAGTCAGTTTTCTAAACATTCTCGTAAGTAGCTGGCCATCAAAGAAAGATTTTTGAAATTATTTTAAGGGGTGGACAACGTATGTCCCACCCCCCTGGTTAGGTTGTGGGTATGAGAATAGGGAACCGTGGATTGAACGAGGAGTCGGAGAAACAGTTGGCCACGAAACAACACGAATGGAAATGGGATTTGAATTGCGTGATCGTGGGCGGTGTTTGGATTTGATTTTAAAAGTGAATGCACGATTATAGGGCGTCACTCTCACCGTAAGGTTTATGGATACTTGGACTACTGAGAAAGTTTTATCACTGGCACCGGATGCGAGTTCGGCGAAGTCGGGGAAGGAATTGGCATCGCCGCGGAAATGGGTGTCGATGGGGCGGGACGGGCAGTCGGCGTGGGGTTTGTGCCAGGGGAGCGGGAAGAATCCTTACCAGGCGAGCATTGATTTAAATGAGCCAGCCTTCAAATGCACCTGCCCGAGCCGGAAGTTTCCGTGCAAGCATTCGCTGGGATTATTCCTGATATTGGCAGGTCAACCGGGTGCGGTGGCGGAAGGAACACCACCGGACTGGGTGAACGAATGGCTCGCGGGCCGGACGCAACGGGCGGAGAAGAAGGTGGCCAAGGCGCAGGCCGGGGAGAAGATCAGCGATCCTGAGGCGCAGAAGAAGCGGGTGGCGGAACGGGAGGCGAAGGTTTCGGCGGGATTGAAGGAGTTGGAGATTTGGATGAGCGACCTGGTGCGGCAGGGATTGGCGGGAGCGCAGGGTCGGCCGAACAGTTTTTGGGAATCGACAGCGGCGCGGATGATTGATGCGCAGGCGCCGGGGATTGCGCGTCGCGTGCGGGAGTTGTCGGGAATTCCGGCGTCGGGTGAAGGGTGGCCGGAGCGATTGCTGGAGCAACTGGGTAGATTGCATTTGTTGCGTGAAGGATTTCAACGCATTGAGACATTGTCGGTGGAATTGCAAAACGACATTCGGACATTGATCGGGTGGACGCAGAACCAGGATGAATTGCTCGGCAATTCGGGTGTGAAGGATGAGTGGCTGGTGCTGGGAAGGACGTTGGAAGAGGAGGACAAAATCCGGGTGCAACGGACGTGGCTGCATGGGAAGCAGAGCGGACGGAACGCGATGCATCTGCATTTCGCGCATTTGACGCAGCCATTGGACACGAGTCTCGTGCCGGGCACGGCTTTCGAGGGTGAAGTGGTTTATTTTCCGTCGGCCTACCCGATGCGGGCGATCATTAAGGAGCGCGGTGGGGTGTCGAAGAATTTGGATGGAATACCGGGACAGGCCAGCATTGCGGATTTGATGGCGGCGTATGCGGAGGCGTTGGCGATGCATCCATGGATTGAGCAATTTCCGATGCGCCTGAGTGCGGTGGTGCCGGTGAGAAGGGATGAGCGGTGGCAGTTGCGCGATGGAGAAGGACGGTGCGTGCCATTGACACCGAGTTTTGCGAAGGGTTGGGAATTACTGGCGATGAGCGGTGGCCGAGCGGTAACGGTTTTTGGCGAGTGGGATGGAGATTTCCTGCAACCCGTGAGCGTTTCGGCGGAAGGACGATTTGCCCATTTGTGGAGTCGAAAGCAGAGGGAGGAAGCATGAACCAGACGGTGCAACAACTGGCGCAGGTGGCTTTGCTCGGAACGGAGCGGCAAGGGAATTTACCGAAAGCGGAACAACCGTTGCAGGCGATACTTTCGAGGCTCGAAAAGCAACCGGCAGAAGCGCAACTGCTGGGAACGGCGGGATTGTTATTTCTGCATCAAAGAGTCGGACGGGTGCCAGGGATTGAGAAGATCACAGCAGTGGAACCGGCGGCGGAAGAGACTTTGCCAGGTTGCAGTGCGCGGGCAGCGGCGTTTTTGAAGGAGATGCTGGGCGGACGTTTCGGTGAGGTGTTGCCGGAATGGCTGGCGGCGAGTGCAGAATGCGGGAAGCGCGTGCAGGCGGAGGATTTGCCGGCGTTGCTGGATGTCGGGACTAAAAATGCTGAGTGGCGGGAAGCGATTTTGAAAGTGATTGGCCAGCGGGGAGTATGGCTGGCGGGACAGAATGCCGATTGGAGCTGGGTGGCGGGCGCGGTGGAGGATGAGGCGATTTGGGAAACGGGAAGCCGGGCGGCGCGATTGACTTTCTTGCAACGACTACGAAAGCGTGAGGCGGCACGAAGCCGGGAGTTGTTGCAATCGACGTGGGCTCAGGAGTCACCGGAGGATCGGGCGGCGTTTGTGGGTGCGATGCAGTTTGGGTTGAGCGTAGCTGATGAGAATTTTTTGGAGAGTGCGTTGGATGATAAGCGGAAGGAAGTGCGTCAGGCGGCCGCTGGCTTGCTGGCGCGGTTGCCGGAGTCGCGGTTCGCGCAAAGGATGATGGAGCGGTTGCAACCGCTGGTGAAAATCGAGGCGGCGGATAAAGGGAAGAAAGGCAAAGCCGGCAAAGCGAAGATTGAGGTGACATTGCCTTCTGACTGCGACAAGGCGATGGCGCGGGATGGGATTGAAACGCGGAAACTTTCCGGACTGGGCGAGAAGGCATTTTGGCTGAAGCAGATTATTGAGAATGTGCCGATTGGCTTTTGGAGTGCGCAATATCAAATGACGGTCGAGGAGTTGATTGCCATGGCAGCCGCCGAAAAGGAATGGCGGGGGTTGTTGATGGAGGCATGGGCGAATGCGGCGGTGAAATCGCGCGATGCGGTTTGGGCGGAGGCGTTGCTGATGGAAACTGGCGAGAAGAAAACGATGCTGCCGCAAACGGGCGAGTTGCTTTCGGTGCTGCCAGCGGAGCAACGGGAGAAGTGCATACTGAAAGCTTTTGAGAGCGGCTGGAGTGTGGACCTGGTGTTCGAATCGATGCTGGCCAAGGCCGGTGGGCCGTGGAGCAAGGAGTTTTCGAAGGCCGTGGCGCTGCAGGCGAAGGAACTTGCAAAATCGGGTGATTGGATGGCGCGCAGTCATCTGGTGGCGGTGGGCAAGTGGATGGACCCGGGACTCGCGGGCAACCTGGCGGAGGGCTGGCCGGTGGATGGGAAGCATTGGAATTTGTGGTCGGAAGTGGTGGATCAGTTTATTGCGATGGTACAATTCCGGCATGACATGGTGGTGGCGTTGAAAGAAACGTGAGTTAACACGAGTTAACCGGAGCTAACGGCAGTTAACGGCACAACTTTAATTTCGAATGACAAATTTCCAATTTCAAATGGGAACGAGCGTCATGGAATGTTCGAAACTGTATGTTGCGTGTTTCGTGTTCCGCGTAGGCCATCTCTCGTGTCCGCCAATCATTTGCCGCAATTTAAAACGGGAAAAACTTCGACTTAATTTGAAATAAAACATTATGAATGCATTAAGGGAACATGCGGAACAACAGTATGCGGAGGAATTATCAAAACTGGCGAAGGTGGATACGAAGACGCGTCCGCCGCGCTGGCAATTATCGCCATGGGCAGTGGCGACTTACCTGCTGGGTGGAAAACTGGACGACGGGTTTGTGGTGTCGCCAAAATATATCGGCAACCGGCGGGTGATTGAAATTGCGATTGCGACGCTGGCGACGGATCGGGCGCTGCTCTTGCTGGGAGTGCCGGGCACGGCGAAGACCTGGGTCGCCGAACATCTGGCGGCGGCGATTGCGGGGGACTCGACGTTGCTGGTGCAGGGCACGGCGGGAACGAGTGAGGAATCGGTGCGCTATGGTTGGAATTATGCGCGGTTGCTGGCGGAGGGGCCATCG
Organism: Pedosphaera parvula Ellin514; assembly: GCF_000172555.1. NCBI lineage: Bacteria > Pseudomonadati > Verrucomicrobiota > Pedosphaerae > Pedosphaerales > Pedosphaeraceae > Pedosphaera > Pedosphaera parvula. Next base: position 171,773 of record NZ_ABOX02000006.1, on the reverse strand, counting down.
CGGAAGGCGCTGGTGGCGAGTCCATTGATGCGCGCGATGCAGGAGGGAAAGATTGCGCGGGTCGAGGAACTGACACGCATTCCCGCTGACGTGCAGGATTCGTTGATCACGATTTTGTCGGAAAAGACACTGCCAATTCCTGAACTGGGAGAAGAAGTGCAGGCGGTGAAAGGATTCAATGTGATTGCCACCGCAAACAATCGGGATCGCGGGGTGAATGAACTTTCGAGCGCGTTGAAGCGGCGCTTTAACACCGTGGTGCTGCCGCTGCCGGATTCGATCGAGGAAGAAGTGAGCATCGTGCAACAGCGGGTGGAGAGTTTGGGGCGCGCGCTGGAATTGCCGGCCGAACCACCAGCCTTGGAGGAGATACGGCGGATCGTAACGGTATTTCGCGAGTTACGCAGCGGAGCGACAGCGGATGGAAAAACCAAGGTGAAATCGCCCACGGGAACTCTCAGCACAGCGGAAGCCATTTCAGTGGTGAACAATGGGCTTTCACTCGCGGCGCATTTTGGCGATGGAACGATGCGGGCGGCCGATGTGGCGAGTGGTTTGATCGGAGCGGTGGTGAAGGATCCGATTCAAGACCGGGTTGTGTGGCAGGAATATTTGGAAACCGTGGTGAAGGAGCGGGACGGTTGGAAGGATTTGTACCGGGCTTGCAAAAATCACGATTGAGCCAGGAAGGATATCACCATGTCGGTTCATATCTTTGGTATAAGACATCATGGTCCCGGCTCAGCGCGGAGTTTGCGCGAGGCGCTGGAAGCGTTGAAGCCTGACATGATTTTGGTGGAAGGTCCACCCGATGCGGAAGCAGCGCTACCGCTGCTGATGCATGAACAGATGGAACCGCCGGTGGCGTTGCTCGTCTATGTGCCGGAGAATCCCAAGCAGGCAGTTTATTATCCGTTTGCGGTGTTCTCGCCCGAATGGCAGGCCCTGCGATATGGCTTCGGCAAAAATGTTCCGGTGCGCTTCATGGATTTGCCGCTGACACATCAATTGGCGGAGGAAGCTTTGGAGGCAAAGGAGATCGCAGTCAAAGGTGATGAAGCCGATGCGGAAGCAGAGTGTGAGGAATGCGAAATTACTCAGGAACAGCCGATAGAGCCAGCATTGTTACCTGCTTTGAAAGCCTTGTTGCAACGTGATCCCCTCGCCCACCTGGCGGAAGCGGCGGGTTATAGCGACAGCGAGCGTTGGTGGGAACACATGGTGGAGCATCGGCATAATAGCACGGAACTGTTTGAAGCGATTCTGGAGGCAATGACGGCATTACGCGAGGCGTCGTTGGAATCTTCATTGGCGATACTCAATCCGCTTCGCGAGCAACGACGTGAAGCGCACATGCGGCAGACCATTCGCGTGGCGGAGAAGGAAGGATTTCAGCGAATAGCGGTTGTGTGTGGAGCTTGGCATGCGCCGGCATTGACGAAAATGCCAGCGGCGAAGGAGGACGCGGAGTTGCTGAAAGGATTGCTGAAAGTGAAGGTCCAGGCGACGTGGGTGCCGTGGACTTACGGGCGGCTGGCGTTTGCGAGCGGTTATGGCGCGGGGATTGAATCGCCGGGATGGTATCAGCACCTGTGGGATTGCCGGGATGGCAAGAAAGGCAGGAACGCGGAGACGCAGGATATTATCATCAAGTGGCTGACGCGGGTGGCGCATCTGCTGCGCGGAGAAGATTTGGATGCGTCGTCAGCTAGCGTGATTGAAACCGTGCGGCTGGCGGAGTCGTTGGCGGCAGTGAGGAGTCGTCCCCTGCCCGGCCTGCCCGAATTAAATGAAGCAACGCAAACGGTTTTGTGTCACGGCGAACATCTGCCGTTGCGGTTGATCCATGACAAGCTCGTGGTGAGCGAGCGTCTGGGCAAAGTGCCGGATGAAACGCCGGTGGTGCCATTGCAACAGGATTTGCAACGCGAGCAGAAACGACTGCGTTTGCCGCCGGAGGCTTTGGAGAAAATGCTGGACCTGGACTTACGCAAAGATACGGATCTTGGACGGAGCCAATTGTTGCATCGACTGAATTTATTGAACATTCCATGGGGCCAGGCAGAGCGGGCGAGCGGGAAGAAAGGGACTTTTCACGAAGTGTGGCGCGTGCGATGGCAGCCGGAATTTGCGGTCGCGATTATTGAGGCAGCCATTTGGGGAAACACGGTGGCGAGTGCGGCGTCGGGTCGGGCGTATAAATTGGCAGAGGAGGCGCCGGCGTTGCCGGAATTGACGGCGTTGTTGGACCAAACGTTGCTGGCTGATTTGCCTGATGCGATTCGGCATATCATGGTCCGGCTGCAAAACGAAGCAGCGGTGGCGAGTGATGTGCCGCAGTTGATGGCCGCGCTGCCGCCATTGGCGCAGATTTTAAGATATGGCAACGTGCGTCAGACAGACTCGACGTTGATCGATCAGATTGTTTCGGGATTGGTGGCGAGAATTTGCATTGGGTTGCCGGTAGCATGTGCTTCGCTGGATGATGAGGCGGCAGCAGATATGTTCGAACGTTTGCTGGCGGTTCAAAGTGCGCTCTCACTGTTGCAAAAGGAAGAGTATCTCAAGGCGTGGCAGACAGTTTTAAAACAACTCTCGCAGCAGCAAGGAATTCACGGATTGTTAGCGGGGCGGTGTTGTCGCCTGCTGATGGATGCGGGAGTTTTCAGCCGGGAGGAATCGGCGCGGCGGATGGGATTGGCATTATCCACCGCGAATGAGCCTGTTCAGGCGGCGGCCTGGGTGGAAGGTTTTCTCAAAGGAAGCGGATTGTTGCTCCTGCACGATGAATCGTTGTGGCAGGTGTTGGATGAGTGGGTTTGCGAGTTGAAGGATGAAACCTTTACAGCATTACTGCCTCTGCTGCGGAGAACTTTTTCGACCTTCTCCGCACCCGAAAGAAGGCAGATGGGCGAACGAGTGCGGAGCGGAACGTCAAAGCTTGCAAGCCAGGTGCAAAAGATGGATTTCGACGAGGAACGCGCAGCGAAGGTTCTGCCGTTGGTTGCAAAGTTGTTGGGAATTGAAAACTAAAGGGAATTTACCATGTCCACAGCTACACAGAATAAAGAGGAAAGATTGAGACGGTGGCGGTTGGTTTTGGGTGGAGATGAGGCAGACGGGACAGGCTTTGGGCTGTCCGGAACCGACGCTGGAATGGACAAGGCATTGGGTGCGCTTTATGAGTCCGAGCGGAAGGGCGGACTTGGCAGTTCGAATCCCAACGTTTCGCGCTGGCTGGGAGATATTCGGACTTACTTCCCTTCAACAGTGGTGCAGGTGATGCAGAAGGATGCATTGGAACGATTGAATCTGCAGCAGATGTTGCTGGAGCCGGAATTGTTGCAGGCAGTCCAACCGGATGTGCACCTGGTGGCGAATCTGTTGGCCTTGAAAAACATCATGCCGAGCAAGACTAGGGAAACGGCACGGATGGTTGTTCGGAAGGTAGTTGAAGAGTTGGAACGGAAACTGGCGAATCCGATGCGACAGGCGGTGATGGGGAGCTTGAATCGCGCGACACGCAATCGCAGGCCGCGGCACAATGAAATTGATTGGAACCGCACCATTCGGGCCAACTTGAAACATTATCAACCGGAGTATCGCACGATTGTCCCAGAAACACGGATTGGTTACGGACGCAAGCGCTCATCGCTTCGCGACATTATTTTGTGCGTGGATCAGAGTGGGTCGATGGCAACTTCGGTGGTTTACGCGGGAATTTTCAGCGCGGTACTCGCATCGCTGCCAGCAGTGCAAACGCGGATGGTGGTGTTCGATACGGCAGTCGTGGATTTAAGCGATAAGCTGAGTGATCCGGTGGATGTGTTGTTTGGCACGCAACTGGGAGGTGGTACGGATATCAACAAGGCATTGAGCTATTGCCAGGGATTGATCCGCCAACCGCAGGACACAATTCTTGTATTGATCAGCGATCTTTATGAAGGTGGCAACAGCAAGGAAATGTTGAAACGCATGGGATCCATTGTAGCTGCGGGGACGCAGGTGGTGACCTTGCTGGCGTTAAATGATGACGGGGCTCCGATGTTTGATCATCAACACGCCGCAGCATTTGCCGGCATGGAGATTCCTTCATTTGCCTGCACCCCCGATTTGTTTCCGGAGCTTATGGCGGCGGCGATTTCCAAACAGGATATTGGACAATGGGCGGCGACACGAAACGTAGCCGTGACGAAGTAGACTGGAGGTTAACTGTTCCAATATTGGAAGATTGGGCCCTCATGACTGTAGATGGGATCAGCTTCAGGGAATGGAGCGTGCGCGATATTATGGTCAGCCTGCGGACGCTCGCCTTTCCGGCCATAATTCATATCCCATGGTTGGCCGCCAGGATAAGCGCCGACAACTCCAAGGTTGGCACTCGAACCGAGATTTTTATGAGCCACACCAGCTGGAATGATAACGACATCGCCGTAGCGCAATTTTTGCGTGATACCATTTTCACCACCGAAGCGGACGGTGGCCGAGCCATTGTAGATACCAAGGACTTCGTGGGTGGTGCTGTGATAGTGGTGAAACGTATAAATTCCATTTCGCCAGGAACCTTCCCAGTCGTGAGCGGCAAACAAACGCTCAAAAATGGAGGCGGGATCTCGGCGCTCAGCTAGATCAATAGCTTGATGATAAATTAACAGAGGTAGTTTCGGGTTGTTGGGTATGCTGCCGTCATCCTTCAAATTAAAAGAAAGTACACGCGGTGGGTTGATGCACCTTTCGAGGTCCCGAGGCACCGACACTGTGGATGTCTTCGCACTCATAATACAAAATGCCAGAGGAACGTGAAGAATCAACCGGTAGATTTATCACTCTGGATACCTAATTACCCCAATCTGGTGTTGTAATGAGCCTGATGCTAGTCTGCCTCGGCAAATGACGTTTTAACAACCATGACAGCCAAAGACAAGAAGCAGGCATTGCTAACCGAGCTCGCGCACTTCAAAGATGCGCAGCAACGATTTGCCTACGTGGTGGAACAAGGCCGCAGACAGGAGCCGCTGAAGGAAACGTTCAAGATCGATGCTTATCGCGTGGAAGGTTGTCTGGCAAAACTGTGGCTGGTGTCGGAGTTTAAAGAGGGAAAATGTTATTTTCACACGGATTCCGAATCCGCCATCATGAAGGGTATTTCCACGGTGCTTTGCAATTTTTATAGTGATCTGACGCCTTTGGAAATTGTGAGCCATGATCCCTCGTTTTTGGCTGAAGTAGGAATCACACAACATTTAACCCCCAATCGGCGGAATGGCTTGGCACGAGTCTGGGAAAAAATCCGCGATTATGCCCAGACTCAATTGACCTCAGTTTCAGAACCCAAAAGGAAACTTGAATGAGTGCGGCACTTTACGACGCTCATAACCATTTGCAGGCCACCGAGCTTTCTCCTCATTTGGGCACGATACAGAGGCAATTGAACGAATTGAACGTCGCAAAGATGGTTGTCAATGGCACCCAGGAGCAGGATTGGCCGGCAGTGTTGGAATTGGCTCGCAACAACCGCATGGTCATTCCCACATTTGGTTTGCATCCATGGTACGTCTCTCAACGTTCTGTTCATTGGCAGGAAAAATTGACGACTTGTCTAAATCAGGTTCCGGCAGGGATTGGAGAGATCGGACTGGATCGATGGATCGAAGATTACGATCTGCCGCAGCAGGAGGAAGTGTTTGTATGGCAATTACGGCTGGCTGCTGAAAGAAACCTGCCGGTGAGCATTCACTGTTTGCGCGCCTGGGGAAGGCTGCTGGAACTGCTACAGGAACAACCTCGACCGCAGTGTGGTTTTTTGCTCCATTCCTATGGCGGACCGCAGGAGATGATTCAGCCGCTCGCAAAACTGGGCGCCTACTTTTCAATCTCTGGACATTTTGCCCAGGAACGAAAAGGCAGGCAACAGGAGGTGTTCCGGCAGGTGCCGCGTGACCGATTGCTGATCGAGACCGATGCACCGGACATGTTGCCGCCGGAAAAATATACCGACTTTCCGATCACTGGTGAAAGTTCAGGAAAAGCAGTGAACAACCCGGCTAACATTGGGGCCATCTATCGTTTTGTAGCAGAGCTGGTGGATGAGCAGGCGGATGTGCTGAGGCAGAGAACTGAAGAGAACTTTAGGAAACTGTTTGGCAGGCTGCTGGATTAGTTCTTTGACAACAGTTATTTTTCACGTTGCGCAATCTCGTGAACGATATGCGCAGTCGCAAGAAAGGCAAAAGCGCCAGTCACGAAAGTTGCGCTGCCAAAGCCACTGCTGCAATTGAGCCGGTGGTCAGTGCCTGGTTCGGGTTGAGGGCATACCGAACCATCCTGAGAGGGATAAACCGGGAGTTCCGTTGAGCAGACACAGGCGACGTTGAACTTTTTTTCGCCGCGTGGAAAACCATGGCGGGTGCGCAGTTTGCTTCGGGTTTCCCGCAGGAGACGGTCATTTGTGGATTGGGTCAGGTCAACCAGTTGAATGGCGGCGGGATTACGACGACCGCCCGCAGCCCCGGTCGTGATAATGGGAATGCCTTTGTCACGGCACAGCGCGATCATCAGGCATTTTTTAGAAGAGCTATCGATGGCATCAAGCACATAGTCAAAGCGGGTAGCGAGGATTTCCTGCGCGTTGGATTCCGTAAAGAAAGCGTTCACGGCATGAACTTTGCACTCGGGATTGATGGCTTGAGTTCGCCGGGCCATCACCTCGACTTTCGATTTTCCAATCTCGCCATCCAGAGCGTGCAGCTGGCGGTTCACGTTGCTGACACAGACCTCATCGAGATCAATGAGCGTCAACTCACCCGTGCCAGAACGGGCCAGGGCCTCGACAGCCCATGAACCCACACCACCGATGCCAATCACACAGACGTGAGCGGAACGGATACGCTCCAACCCCGCAGCAGAATAAAGACGGCCTATGCCGCCGAAACGTTCTTCATACTGGCTCATTCAGGGGGATTACTTAATGGGACTTAAGATCTTTGCCAAGTGCTTAAGGCGAGCCCATTCGATTCAGTTTTCCCATTTCCGTTCTTTGCGAAACCCGAAGCCGGTCATGAAATCATCTTCATTGCAGATGCATATTGAAATATTCGGTCGAGTGTGGCTCAATCGAATCGTGGTCGAGGATTTGGCTTGCCTGGCTTTTCCGACCTGTAAATTTTGCACCCGTAGCTCAATTGGATAGAGCTTCTGACTTCGGATCAGAAGGTTGTAGGTTCAAATCCTACCGGGTGCACCATTGATAGTCAGACTCTTATACTGGTTTAGAGATTTTCGATATCTTCCCCAGTCCTGCTGCTGTCACATCATGAATCTCGGAATGTGAGTTGGCAGTATATATTTGTGGTCTCTCGCCCTGAAGAATCTCGTTCTGAAATTGGTAACCTGGTGATGGCTTCGTGTGTATTAGCACTCAAACCCGTCTCAGGAGAAGATCGAGTTGCATAACCGGGACTTGATCACTTGATGACCATTCATGGCCCAGCCATACAGAAAGAACACCCTTTCTTTGCAACTTCAAAGTGGGAGTTCGGAGGCTGCTTACGTAATAATGGGAAGTAGCTACGCTTGCTGGAAGCGAGGCAATTTTGAGCCGGCCATTTTCAAATGGACGACGCCCGGATGAATGCTGGAAACAGTCTTAGTATGCAGGCACTACTAATGTCCGTTCCTGTCTCCTCATCTTCTCTTGAAGGTCTATTTTTTCCTGCTGCATAGCCTCTTGTTGAGATTGGAGGCTGGCGATTCTGGTCCGAGCTTCTTTCAACTGCCTGGATTGGTCCTCACTCTGCGTTGCCGCAGCGGCCTTGCGCTTTAAATCGGCAATCTGCTGTTCAAAAGTCTTGATTTTCCCCTGCAACACTTCCTGTTCGAGGGTCAATCCTGCATTGGTCCGGGCTAACTCGCTCAGTTTTTGACTCGTTTCGGCTTGGGACTGGCGACTCTGGTTCAAACCGTCCGAAGCAGTAACAATGACTTTCTTCTTTGCCTGGTCTAAAGTGGCCTTGAGCAGCTCGTTTTCCTTTTTGAGCTCGTTAATTCTTTCCGTTGACTTGGTCACCTCTTCCGGGCTTGCCACAGCCCGTTTGGTTGTCAGAGTCTCCTTGAGCTTCAATTGCAAGGCCCTGCTCTCCAGTTCTTTTTCGTACATACGATTCTCCAAGGCTTTGATTTGTTCTCCGGAATCAACAGGTAGAGCCGGGGAATCATCACCAGCACCGGTAATCGCGGGTGACATCAAACCATTTCTGGACGATTCAGAGACATCCAAAGTTGTCGTTGAATTGCTGTTTTGTTCAGACTGAGGAACCTTGGCGGCAAGTTCGGATACCTTATTTGCCAGATAGTGCTGGCGGTAAACAAACACTTTTACATTCCAGTCAGGGTATCGAAATTGAAGATTCTTCAAAGCGTATTGCGATTCCCGATATTTGGCCAATGCCAGTGCAGGCTGCCCGTTTTCCTTCAGCGAGTCGGCCTGTTCGAATAGTTTATAAATCGCGACGTACTGGTCATCAGGATCATCCGCCCAAACCTCTGTGCAACAGGTTAGCAGAGACAGAAATATAAGAATGGGAGCTTTTTTCATAAAACTATTGGTATCTCAATAGGCAGGAGCTGCAGGGATGTTTCGAGACCCTGTCCCCGAAACACTGACCGGCCCTTTCAATTGAGGCTGTTGAACGATTATATTGTTTGATTCTCACTGTTTATGCGCTTGAGCCATGCCAAGACCTTGGGGACCTTCTATAACCTGCAAATCGATCGACTGGCTTCCAGGATTATCAATCCACTTAGCCTGACAATTTGGAGGCAGGTCGCCCAACCTCAGACCCGCAAAACCTGTGCCAAGAATAGTGCCCTGTTAGGGCATAAGCGGAAATGTGGCTGGCAGGGAAACGATTACTTGCCCTAATGGCGAAGAGTGGATTTACGGGCTGAACCTGGCCGGGCCACGATCGGCCATTGACGCCTTAAAGCTGGACAGTGCGAAACAGCATTTAGACAATGTAGAACACTCATCCCTGTGTTCACCCACCGCTAAAAGCCAAGGTAAGACAAACCGTTTATAGTCTTTACCAGAATGAAACCATCCTCGCCGAAGGAATGGTCAAGCTTGAACTTTGCAAACAGTTTTTCCATTCATTTTACCTGAACAATTCCTTCATGAAATATTGTAATGGAGGCTGCCAACAGCAATCTTGCAGGGTTAGTTTGGTGCTACAAGGAGATCGCAGATCGCATGGGAATCAGTATTCAGACAGCTCGTGAATACGTATGCGCCACCTGCCGTAAGCTCCATGTCAGTTCTCGCACCGAGGCCGTTGTCAAGCACCTGCAGAACAACAAGGCCGGCGGACAAAGATATCGACTCCAAACCAAGTGGAGGAAGGTCGATCAACGCCTGCAACCGATGGTTATAGATCAATGGGCACAGTGGTCCAATTGGTTGGACTCAGGCTGGTTTTTCCAACATTAGATTGTCTCACTGAATCTCAAGGGCGCAACCGGAAAAGCCACGTCAAAATCAGCGATCATTGATTTCCGGATTCAATCTGCTCGACAGCAAATATCGCGGGCAATTGCACTGAATTTCCCTCAACAACCAGAACGAGAATCATGGCTGATGCTTCCGAATAAGTGTGGGACCAAACCAGCAATCGTTGGGTGGTCAAGTTAGGTGGTCGAACATCGGCAGGAACTGCCGCGGCGAATCAGGAAAGCACCTGGAACTGGATCTCTTCCTGGCAACGGACGAAGTGCTCGATCTGACATCATTTCCTGCAAATACTCCATCCTGACAGTGAAATGCTGACCGCCCCGTTGAAACTAAAGACGGCGCGGCGCGGATTGGCAGGAGAACTCAGGTGCCGGATTTTTGGCTAAGCTCCTGATCTTTGTCATACATGGCATTGAGTAGAAGAACTTCCGTATTGCCCTCAATCAAGCGTTCGATCTTGTCCACCGGCCTTTCCGCGAAACGATATGTGCCGGAGGTCACGCGTAACGCCATGCAGAATGATTTCAGAGCTGGAGGATAGTGTTCACTCGAGGCATTGATTATCTGGCCTTTATCGAAGTAGAGGTGAAAGGTCTCTGTCTTCGCATCGATTGAAAGATCACCGGTGAGCGTCGTTCGACTCAGAATCTGGATTACCTCGGCGATCATGACCGGGTTGGCGGCACCAGACATCAGCCCTTTGGAATGGTCATGGCCGTGAGCCCGGTCACCGCCCTCGAGTGATTCGGCCAACTGTAGAAGACGATCTGATTCCTTGTTGAGGCCAAGATTTTGGTAGTCGTCTGCAAGCTTGAGATAACACTCGGCCGATGGCTTGGCAGCGATCTCTTCCTCGCGGCGTCGCAACTCAAGCAACTGCTCGCTGTCTGGCTGGTGAACAAATTTCTTCTTTTTCATCGGCATTGTGGTGATATGGAATCACACAGGTGGTCGATTTGATTTCCGACTTGAGGAAAGCTCCCTGCATCCAAAATAGCGAGCAATAATTCCTCCCAAGAGGTCACAGCTCTCAACGCAGGGCCGCTGCCATCTCTCAGTGCGGACGATAAATGTGATTGTGATGGTTGAGGTGGCAGCCCCCACAAAGCGTGCAATGAAATGACTGTGAGGTTGCCAGTTTTTGTTACAAGACGCCCGACCTTCCTTGAACGCTCGCCTGGTTGGCTGAGCAGAGTTGAAAACCTTAAGGGACCGTCGCTGTTGTGGGCAGGGCAAGCAACTGCTTGCTGTTCTGCAGCAAAAACATGATGAGCCGGACTCCGACGGGAAGCCGTTGCCGGTTTCTCCGCGCCATGACCGGGGACCAGGGAAGAAAGAGAAGGATTGTTGGTCATGGCATGCATCAATTTTGCAACAAACGGTTATAGGCAGGAGGCCTCGAGGCAGAGGAAGCAGCTTTCCGGCCAAGTTGTAAAAGCAATCGTTCCATGCGTTCAACTGAAAGGACCTGGTCCACCCCACCGGCCTTGATCGCGGCTTCCGGCATGCTGAAAACAATACTGCTCGCCTCATCCTGGGCGATGACGGCTCCTCCAGCGCGCTTAATGGCCAAGGCGCCGACAGCGCCGTCCTCTCCCATGCCGCTCAGGACGAAAGCCATCACCTGAGATCCGTGGTGGCGGGCCAATGAATTAAATAAGACATCAATCGAGGGTTTACGATAATTCACGCGCGGCCCCTCATTCATTGTCAGGCAACCATGGGCGTTGATCTGGAGATAGGAGCTGCCCGGAGCGATATATACGGTACCATTTGTTAGATGTTGCCCTTCCCTTGCCTCGACGACCTCAAGCGAACTTACTGCATTGAGGTGCTCGGCCAGTTCGCGATTAAACTTCTCGGGCAAATGCTGTACGATGACAACTGGCGGAAAAGCTTCCTGCGGCACTGCCCCCAACAATTTCTGAAGGACCGTGGGTCCTCCGGTGGATGCACCCATTGCGATCACTTGAGGGAAACCATCCGGCAGGTTCTGAAGCAATGCGCACTCCATCTGATTCTGCCGCTCAGACGCGCACGCATCCAGGGGGGGGACTGTTCCTTCTTCCGACAGGCGGTGCAACCTGGATGCCAGGCGAACACCCGCAGCCATGCGCACCTTGTTGATGATTTCACTCGTACAGTGCAGCAAGTCTGAAGTAGAGCCGCAGGAAGAGGGTTTTTCGATGATATCGATTACCCCAATATCAAGGCCGTAAAATGCAGCCCGGCTGCCTTTTTGGGTATAGGCACTGATGATGACAATCGGGCGCGGATTGGAGCGCATGATATAATCAATCGCTTGCAGGCCATCCATTTGGGACATGTTTATGTCCATGGTAATCACATCGGGAGACAACTTCTCGGCCAATCGAATGGCTTCAGCGCCGTTATCCGCATAACCAACAACTCTCAGATCCGGTGCGCCGTGCAGAATTTCAGCCAGCCGGCGTTGCATAAAATAGGAATCGTCAACCACCAGCACGCGGATGCGAGAGTCTGCTGTTGGCAGGTGGCCATTCGCAGACATGCCCGGGTTCGGTGCGGCTGATGAGGACGAGGGGCTCAAATCTGGCGATTCCATAGATCTAGTGTCTAGCTATGCTCAATAGAAAGATAGTGATCAATGCGCTCAGCTAATTGCTCCCGGGAAAATGGCTTGATGATATAATCGTTTGCACCCAGTGAAGCGGCGTGCAACCGATGCTTCTCGGCATCGCGGGAGGTGACAACTATTACCGGTACGGCGTGGAAGCTCTCATGGCGTCGTATTTCCGCGATCAGTTCGAAGCCATGCATTCTTGGCATTTCGAGATCCGTAAGGACCAGTGACACGGGCACGTTACGAAGCTTCTCGAGCGCATCGAGACCGTCGATGGCCAACTCCACGTTGAAGTGAAGTGCTTTCAGATGTTTCTCAATCACCTTACGAACACTCAGTGAATCATCGACGACGAGAATTGTCGGGCGGGTTGAGGGCTTGGCCTCGAACACCGGCTGTTTCTCTTCAATGGAAGTGGTGGTCTGCGATGCAAATGTTTGTTGGGCTTGCAGCAATCTCGGCAAATCTACAATCATTACAACCCGTCCATCACCAGCAAGGGTCGCCCCTGAAAACAGAGGGTGCCCCTGCAAGAGAGGGCCAAGCGGTTTCACAACTATATCCTGCCTGCGCAATACCCGATCCACAGCTATGGCGACCCGCCGATCAGCAACCCGTGCGAGCACAAGCGCTCCATCGGTGTGGCTATTCCTCGAGACCTTTAACAACCGGTGTAATCGAACCAATGGCACCAAGCCATCCTGGGTCTCCACCAATTCCTGGGTTCCGGACATGCTTACGCTCCGTGTCCCCACGTCCAGAACGCGCTCAACAAAGTTTAGAGGCAAGGCACAAGTTTCGGTGCCAGCGGTGATGAACATCGCCTGATTGATGGCAAGGGTGAGTGGCAGATGAATAACGAAGGTGCAGCCCTCACCGATCACGGAACGCACATGAATTGTCCCACCCAGCCGGGAGATTTCCTGCCGCACTACATCCAATCCGACTCCGCGGCCCGAAACGTCAGTTACACTTGACGCAGTCGAAAAGCGCGATTCAAAAATAAACTGAGTGAGCATTTCATCATTCACCTCAGAATCAGCGCGGAGCAGTCCGCGCTGGATGGCAACTGTACGGATGGCAGCCAGGTCCAGTCCCCGGCCATCATCACTGACTTCGATAACCACCTGGTTGGCCACGCACGAAGCTTGCAGACTAATCCGTCCCTCAACATTTTTACCGGCCTTCTCACGGCGTTCTTTCGATTCCAAACCATGAGAGACTGCATTGCGCACAATGTGAAGCAAAGGCGTGTAGAGTTGGTCGAGAATGAGTTTATCCAGGCGGGCATCGTTATCAATGCTTACGAAATCAATTTCCTTTCTTTCCTTTCGTGCGGCATCGCGGGCTGAACGCTTCAACCGTTGGAAAAGCACGGTCAAGGGCATCATCCTCACACGTGTGATTTCGTCCTGTAACCGCGAAGTAATCTTGCTGAACTGCTCTGTTTCCTCGCCGAATGCATCGAAGAAGCCGTTTAGCTGGCTAAAGATTTCACCGGTATCTGTGCCGATTTCCATCAAGGTTCTGGCGAGAATGTTGAAATCATTGTATTGGTCGAACTCCAACTCCGAAAAACCTGCGGGACCACTCGACACACGGCCCTTATTACTTCCAGAATTTTCATTAAAACCAGCAGCGCTGGAATTGTCGGCACCTGCCGCCAGGGACCTGCGCTCGACCCCAGGCTGTGAGTACTCGTACCCGGTTTGAAAGTCGGTAATGGCGTGGAACAAGCGGGTCTTGCCAAGGAACATTTCCTCTTTCAACTGGGAAATATCTGCGAGCTTTCTTTCAAGACGGGAGCGACTGATGACCAATTCGCCAATCAAATTCATCAACAAGTCCAATCGGTCGGAGTCAACGCGGATCGTCTGACTCTCCTGGTTCTCGGTTTTGTCTGCAGCTTCGATTTTGGTCTCGGCTGATTCCTTGACAGCTTCGGTCACGACGGGCGCCGACAATTCCGGACGGGAACCTGCGTCCTTCCGCAGCGTTTCAACACCTCCAACAGCCAGCGAAGCATCCTTCCGATCTGCAGTTGAGATAGTGATGGTGGGCGTGGTTTGAGGAGTCGCGACAACAGCAACATTGGCAGGCTCCACTTTGGCAGATGCAGCTGGAGCGTTTGCCATTTCATGAAACCGCCTGCCGAGCTCGACAACACGAGTCGCTATCACGGCATCAGCAACGCCAGTCTGAGCTTCCCGAACCAGACCTTTGACCGTGTCCGAAACGTCAAAGATAAGTTGAATTAGTTCGTCCAGGCGGGCGAAGGCTCGTCCCGCCACGCGGGTGTCGAGCAGATCCTCCAAATCGTGGAACAACTGACCGATGCGCACAAGCCCCACACTGTTGGCAGCGCCTTTGATGGTGTGAGCAAGGCGGAATACTGATTGATGTATCCTGGGATCTGAAGGAGTCTTTTCCCACTCAAATAAAAGCGCCTCCATTTCAGTCAGGCTTTCAGTAGTCTCAAGAACAAAATACGAAAGCATTTCCGGATCCACCTGTTCCACTGGGGCAACGGGTTCTGCCTTCACCGGTGCGACTGCAGGTGCAGGCGCAGATGCAGCGACCTTAGGTGCGGGTGCGGGTTCAGGTGCAGCGACCTTAGGTGCGGGTGCGGGTTCAGGTGCAACTTTAGGTGCAGACTTAGGTGCGGGTCCAGCGACGCCAAGGCTGCTAAGAAACTGGCGTGCGACATCTTCAGATTCCGCCGGTTGCTTGTCAGAGGAAGTTGCCTTGGGAGTATTTCGTGGAGTTTTCTGGATAATCTTTCGTTCGTGTTTCCCGCGAAGCGAACTGTCGTTGTCCTCTCTGGATGAAGGATAGAAATATTCACCCCACGTGGCGAGAACTTCCCCGTGCATGATTTCGTAACAAGATCTGGCTTTCTCCGTATGGCCAGCCAGTGTTTCTTGAATGGCGGTGCGGAGATGCTGAAGCTTGTTGCGCAAAAAAGAGTAGGCCTGCTGAGCCTTTTCCCGGGCGGTTAGTTTGAAACTGTCCGCGACTTCCAGCAGGCGCTCATAATCTTCGAGAATCGACGAGAGTGGTTGGGCTCCAACCATGGCCGCCGCGCCACGGAGGGAGTGAATGGTATTGCGTAACGACGGCGTGATAGAGTAATTAGGCTCAGCCCTGTCGAGGGCAGCCAATTGCTCACTGGCAAGCTCCATCAGCGTGCCTGTATCGGCCTCAAAGCTCGCCCGCAACTCGGGCATGTCATGCAAAGGAGTGCTCATGAAAAGAGGAAAGTGGACAACTGGTTTTGGTAAATTGTAATGCGACCGGCTGAGGACGTTTAAAGGAATCCCCGAGCCAACGCGTAACACGTGCCGCTACAAGCAGAGGCGAACATTGGAATTCCCCTGCCCGGCAGTGTGCAGCCCGGTGAAAAAAGGATGACATCGTCGATGACCAGGACCGGCTTCTGTTTACGAAAGATTTGCATCGACCATGCCAGGTTGCACGTTGAATCAGGACTGAACCAACCCGAACAACCCGCCGTTCAACGCCAGCCATGCTTTCCAGATCCGTCCGGGGATTATTTAGAGTTGAATGCATGGTCTGGCGTTGTTGAAACGACTGGTTCGACGCTTAGTTGGAGCCGTTTGTCGCGATCTTGAATTTGCTCAAGCTTTCGAGCAACTCGCTTGAAAGAGCAGCCAGAGATTCCGTGGCTAGCTTCGTCTGACTCGCGCCAGCTTGAGCTTGTTGAGCAATCGCTGAAACGGTTTCCATCGCCTTCACAACTCCCACGGCGCCACGCACCTGTTGTTTGGCAGCCTGATCAATTTCACGAATCAACTCAGAAGATTGGATGGAGGATTCGTGAATTCGACTCAGTTCACCACCAGTGCTTTCGACGACCCTGCTTTCCGCTTCCACCTCAGCCGTTTGCTGTTCCATGACAGACACGGATTCATTGGTCTCAGCCTGGATGCCGGCAATGAGTTTCTCGATTTCCTTCGTGGCAGCCGCCGTGCGTTCTGCCAGCTTGCGTACTTCTTCTGCAACGACGGTGAACCCGCGCCCGTTCTCACCAGCTCGAGCAGCTTCGATGGCGGCGTTCAGCGCGAGCATGTCCGTCTGCGCGGAAATCTGGCCGATCGTATTTACAATGGTCGAAATCTCCATGGAGCGCTCACCGAGGCGTTTAATCTTCTTTGCACCCGCCTGCACGTTCTGGCGGATTCGGTCCATGCCTTCCATGACTTGTTGCACGGCTTTGGCACCGACCTCAGCTGCTTCCCGGGCTCGATGCGCGGTTTCTGCAGCGGCGGCGGCGTTGTTGGAAACCGATTCAATGTTCGCAGCCATTTCCTGCACTGCGGAGGTGGTGTTGATAATCTCACCCGATTGCTTCACTGAACCCTCGGAGAGTTGTTCTGAAGAAATCTGAATATCATTCGCCGAGGTGGCCACACGTCCGGCAGCCGCTTGAACTTCCTTCAGCAAACCGCCAACATTCTCTAACATCAGGTTCACCGCGTCAGCCACATTGCCCATGGCGCCTTCAGTGACAGCGGCGCGCACTGTAAGATCACCATCGGAAGCGTCAGCCACGATTCTTAGCAAATCGCGAATCTGTTCCTGCAGCCGCTGGTTGTGCGTCTCGATCTCAGCCTTGGCCGAGAGCTGTGAATGGATCAGGGCGTTGAAATTCCTAACGAATTTTGCAAGGTAGTTGAACAATAGAATACCGGCGCCACAAACTGCCAGCAGAATGATAATGACGAACACCTGGCTTTTGCTGGCGGTGTCCATTTGAGTGGCGGATTCTGAAATCAAGCGATTGCTATACGCCTTGACCGCTTCGTCGAGCATGAGCATCGGCGGGCGATTTATGTTTTCGAAAGTAGCATCGGCAGCGATGCCGTCCTGCTCATGTGCATTGTAGAAATCCAATGCCTGGCGATACCGCTCCGCCACCTGCCGATGAGCTTCAGTGAATTTTTTAAGCGCCTCGGCCACCGGGGAACCGGGCTCTTCGGCCTTAAGCAGGCCCACACCTGCATCTTTAACGGCTTTTTCATTGGCGAAGAAGCTCTTGGTATATGCAAGGTAGTCCTCGGACTTGTGTCCATGCAGAAGGACGTTCTTCCATTCGAATATCTGCTTTTGGAAATTGACCTGCATGCGGCGGGCTTCATCCAAACGGGCAACGTCCTCTTTGATCATCCGGCTGTAAACCTGATTGGCATGCCGGAACTGATAAAGCGTAAAGGTTGCCGCCCCGATACCGAGAGCAAGGCTGATGCCCAGCAGGAGGTACAGGCCTCCTCCGAGCGCCTTTTCCTGAGCGAGATTCGTAGTTTGGGTCGAAGTTTTGCTTTTCATAGATTAAATGGGGCTGAGGAGGTATGGAAGTAGTTTAAATAAGTTGAGAATGCTTTTAGTTCGTTGATGTCTGTTGATAAAATGTTTCAATAAGTTTCATGGCGGCAATCAGAGTTACCGGGGGACGACCTTCGGGCTGCCAGAGGCCGGTTAAATGTCCCTTATCTCCGGAAGCTGGGTGCGAAAGGATTTCACCAGTCGGAATGCTGATCGCTCCTTGCACGGCGTCGACTCTCAATCCCACGAGCAAATCTCCGCGGCGCAGCACCAGGATCGGCAGCGAAGGATCATCTACCACGGCGGGCAGACCAAGGTGCGTATCGATAACCACGACCGGGAGAATTTCGCCTCGCAGGTTCAGCACGCCGATGATTTGTTCCACGGCGCGTGGCACGCGAGTAAGCGGTTGCCCCGGCAACACTTCGCGCACGAGTTCAACATCCACCGCAAAAAGCTGCGAGCGACGATAAAAGGCGGCATAAAACCTGGAAGGCACCTCTGATTCGATGCTGTGCCCGGTCTCGGAGATTGTTGGTTCAAGAGTTTTCATTAAAAAGCCATTGAGATCAAAATTGCGCCGAACTTTCTTTTTGCGTCGATCTTAAGCTCATACGGTTTTTCAGCGACAAAAGGTTAGCGGAGGTTTTTCTTCACAGCGTCAACCAGTTCCTGGGGCGAGAACGGCTTGAAGATGTATGCGTTTGCCCCCTGTTTGAGGCCCCAAAACTTGTCACTTTCCTGGGTCTTCGAACTGATAAGGATCACCTGTATGTTCGAAGTATTTGGATCCTTCTTTATTTTTCGGCAGACCTGGAAACCATCCATGCGGGGAAGCACCACATCAAGGAGCATCAAGTCCGGGCTTTCGCGGTGAGCCATCTCGACAGCTTGTTCGCCATCCGTAGCCACGACAACCGAGTGACCAAGACTGGCAATTGCGGAACGCATTAGTTGCACTTCGGTTGGTAGGTCGTCAACAATCAGAATTTTAGCCATATGTTTTGCTGAATTATTAGGCGGTGCTTTGGGAAATATTTTTATGCGGAAAGATCTGACCGCCTAAAACCAGGAAAGGGAATGACTGAGGAGCCATGACCCGCATGTTCATCGCTGGGGCAAGTCAAATCGTTCTCAGGACGGGTTGAAGTAGAAGAATCCTTCAAATCATGATTGCTCACTACAGACAGGCGTTGAAACACATCATGGCCCTCTGAAGCGGCGACCATATTCGGAGCAGAAGAAACAAGATGTTCGCGGCCAAAAGAGGAGGTTTTTTCCTGCGCAACCGGCGACGATTTCTTCACGAGCTCACTTACTTCGGATAATATCTCGGCAGCGTCTTGTTCATATGAACCGGCAACCGGGATCGAGGGAACAGCATCTGTCTTGGGGGACTCCGTCTCGGGACGTGCATGGCCGGAGGAGGAAGTTTGTTCTTCCGCAACGGGCGATGAATTCTCCGCAAGCTCACTCACCTCGGATAAGACCTGGGCAGCGTCTTGTTCATCCAAAGCGGCAACCGAGCTCGAAAGATCAGCATCCGTCTTGGGGGATTCTGTCTCGAGATGGGCGTGGATCGAGGAAGAAGTTTGTTCTTCCGTAACCGGCGATGAATTCTCCGCAAGCTCACTCACCTCGGATAAGACCTGGGCAGTCTCATGTTCATTTGGAACTGCAACCGGGCTCGAAGGATCAGCATCCGTCTTGGGGGACTCTTTCTCGGGATGTGCATGGCTTGAGGAGGAAGTTTGTTCTTCCGCAACGGGCGATGAATTCTCCGCAAGCTCACTCACCTCGGATAAGACCTGGGCAGCGTCATGTTCATTTGGAACTGTAACCTGGCACGAGGGAACAGCATCCATCTTGGGGGACTTTGTCTCGAGATGGGTGTGGCCGGAGAAGGAAGTTTGTTCTTCCGTAACCGGCGACAAATTTTTCAAAACCTCACTCAATTCTGATAAGCGCTGCGAAGCGTCATGTTCATTCGAAACGGCAACCGGGCTCGAAGGAACAGCCTCCGTCATGGAAGATTCTGAATTGCCATTGTCCAAAACCGAACTCGTTTGCTCGTTCAACCTGGCGTCCTCACTCTCACTTGGCGAGGGCAACGAAGCTACTTTTTCCGTTCCCGGGGCACTATTCTGCGCAGAACGGATAAGTCCAAGCTTCAAAAGGCAGAAGAGAATGTGGTAAACTTCAAATGGCTTGAGCTTGCTTCCTTCGGTGAGTTCGATGATCGTGCGCCCCGGGCGAATCGCTTCCAATATGCATGACTCTTCGTCGTTCAGGGGCAGATTACTGTGCTCACTTCCTGATTCAACGGAGGATACGAGGATGGTATTCTTCTCAGGTAATGCCTTATCTATGATGAACCAATCATCTACCGAGCGATAGCAAGCAAGTAATAACTCGGTGATCGGCACATCGAGACGATGCGCAAGCGCCATGGGAGGAAGCTGAGCGAGGGGAAGAAAAGTTATGAGCGATTCACGGGATTGAAAGGCACGAGCCAGGCATTTCTCGCCTTGGGCGCGTAAAAGTTCGTCAACCGGGGTCCCCTGTGGCAAATGTCCGCCAGCTTGAAGCGAAACGAAGAATGGCAAACCCTGCTCCTCCTGTGCCTTGACAGCCTCGGTAATGGCCGCGTGCGGCAACGACTGAAAATCATATGCGGCACCGGCACAATATTGACGCGGGTGGTTGGTGGTCAACAGTAACGCCTTGCCGTTTTCAAAGTATGCCAACACCGTTTCCTCCCCCATCTCGATACGCAGTTCGCCAGTGGCGCGGCTGGCATGAACGTGCCGGAGTCCTGCATCAAGTGTCACCAGAGCAGATGGACAACGCCAGGCTCCATCGGTATTTGACAGGGCTCCAGTAGCTCGCAATACATCCGCGCTCAAATCCTGAAGGACGGCTTTTGCAAGCAGGCGATGAAGAAAGTAATCTTCTGCGTTCCCATTCCCACGAGACGCCTCCCACTCTGGAATCTGCCTGATGAGCGGCCGCAGGTGTTTTTGCACGGCAAGCTTGAGTTTCCGGAGCAACGCATCCCCACCAATAGGAGTAATAGAAACTTTTTTGGCAGGGCGCCGTGATTTGGTTTTTCGCACTTGGGCGGCGGGAGCTGGCTCCTTTTCCGGGGCCACCTTCTCCACCTTTTCAACGGAAGCGGCTACCGCAGGAGCATTCTCCATCAGGCTCAAAAGGCGGGTAACTTTGTCCATGAAGGCTGAGGGAACAGCATTCTCAACTTGAGGCGCTACTGCCGGAGGCTCGCTCTGAGCAGTGGTTTGCCTGGTCGAGGTTTCACCGTGCTCAGCAGGCATTTCCTTACGCAGGAGCTGCCCAATCACCGCTTTGAGAACACTCGGCGCAAAAGGTTTGGTCAAATAATCTGCAACGTTATTAAGGTCCTGATAGAGCTGCCGAATGGCCGTTCCATTGCTGCTCATCATCAGCACCGGAATTTCCCAAGTATCGGGCGAATTAATAAGGCTTCGACAAACCTCTGTGCCCTGCATATCGGGCAAAATATAGTCAAGCAGGATGAGAGTTGGCTTTTCGGATACAGCTTTCGCCAGACAATCTGCCCCACTCACAGCGGTAACCACTTCATAGCCGTCCTTGGTGAGGACACCTTCGACGAGCTTGCGGATGGTCAAACTGTCATCCGCGACCAAGATTTTTTGAGTGCTGCTCATGATTCGTTGTGAGCCTCCTGTCGCACTCCGCGTGCCAAATTGATTTTAATTTCCAAGTAAACCCTCGAAAGCACGATATTTGCGCCAATTTTTGAATTCTAAACGGAAAGGCTACCAGCGACTGAACGATTCAGTGTGCATTTTCGCACACAAGCGAGCGGAGTCGCACACTTGAACAGGAACGAACCACATATACTGTGTATAGACATTAGACACGGCAAAGCAGAATGCCTAATAAGCCATCGAAAACAGGCATCGGTGAGTTTCAAATATAATCACGAAGAGACTTAGCCCCTGGCAACAAATACACCTCCATAACGAATGTTGGGATACATCTCAGAACACCTTTAATGGGTGTTAAACGAGCCCTCACCAAACAGGCGTTGTGACTTATAGCGAACAGTTTAAAGTCTTTTCAGGTGTACCTTGGGCATGCGACGAATGCCGGAAAACCAGAGCGATTTGTCGCTGCCAAGCTGGCGAGGTGCGAACCATAAAAGAAAATCTAATCTGGCCGCTTTCAGCCAGCCATTGCTTGACATTCGCCTCTTCACCGCATAACGATACCTCGCTTCAACTGAATGAACCCGAACCTGCTCATTGTAGATGATGATCCTTTGATTTTGGAACTGATTACGGGCGAGCTCGAGCAGTTTGGCTACAACATGTTCACCGCCGGGTCCGGGCGGGAAGCAATGAGCATCTTTCAAACAACGCCAATCCATCTGGCCCTCCTTGATTATTCATTGCCTGACGTCTGCGGAGAGAACTTGTTTCGCCGGTTAAGGGCTCAAAAGCCGGATATTCTCGTAATGTTTTTGACCGGCAATCCAAATCTTGAGACGGCAGTCAGCCTCATGAAGAGCGGGGTGAACGATTATCTCACCAAACCCTTCAGCCTGAAGCAATTATCTGCGCATGTTCGGGCAATCTTTGAAACCAATGGTGCTGCCCGTGAGGTTATTCGGCACGAATACAAGCCTGATCCGATCTCCTGGTTCCCCGGTGGGTATAGCTTCGGAAACTCCAAAGCAATGCGTGAGGTGGACGCCCAAATTCGGAATCTACCGCGCTATCCGGACACTACGGTACTTCTTACTGGTCCCACTGGGACAGGGAAGAGCGTGGTCGCACGACGTATCCATGAATTGACCTGGGGAAACAAGGCACCGTTTGTTGAGATTGATTGTTCAACAATCCCGCGCGATCTGTGTGAGAGTGAACTTTTTGGGCACGAGAAAGGATCGTTCACCGGGGCTCTCCGCTCCAAGCAGGGCCTTTTCGAGGCTGCGGCCAATGGAACGGCGTTTCTCGATGAAATCGGCGAACTGGATCTTTCGCTCCAGGCAAAATTTTTGCGGGTATTGGAAGCCCGACAATTCAAGCGCGTGGGTTGCGAGCGCACAATACCGATGTCGGCACGAGTAATTGCGGCGACGAACCAGTCATTACCAGGCTTGGTGCGTGAAGGTCGGTTTCGAGAAGATCTTTATTTCCGTTTGAATGTCGTCGAATTGTGGATGCCACCATTAAGGGAACGCCGGGAGGACATGCTGATACTTGCGCGGCAGTTTCTTAATTATTATGCCCGGCGCTACGAAAAGGAGCTCACTGGTTTTACGGTTGAAGCGGTGGACTATCTGCAAAACTGTGATTTTCCCGGTAACATCCGTGAACTGCGCAATATGATCGAGCGTGCCGTTATCAGCACCAATACATCGCTGATTCAGTTGGCTGATTTGGTGTCCTTAAACAGATCCGAGCAGCGTCTCCAGCACCCGACCGATGCTCCTGCATCAGGTGCGCCGTTGACGTTATCGAAGACAAACGGCCAAACCTCCGCTGAAACGGGAACGCTCAATCTGGCCACGCTCGAACGTCAAAAACTCTTCGAGGCGTTGGCCAGCGCAAATGGAAACAAGAGCAAGGCTGCCACGATGGTGGGGCTTTCGCGCACTGCCTTTCATCGTCGATTGCAAAAATATCAGCAAGCTCAATAATGCGTCACCCTTCAGCCCGGACGACATCTGGAGCCAGTGGTTACCTGCTTAAACGGATGACCAGTGAAAAACTGCTGGATGCCATCAACGAGGCCCGACTCGGGGGCGTACCGTTGACGCGCCAGATGGCTGACAAGGCGGCGCATTACTTTCAACCTATCGAGACTGCAAAGTCAGCACTGCCAAACCTTACCCGCCGCGAGCAGCAAACACTGGCATTGCTGGCCGAATTTGCCGCTACAAGGAAATTGCCAACCGCCTGGGCATCAGCATCGAGACGGTGCGCGAGTACGTACGCAACACCTATAGCAAACTTCATTGCAGTTTCAAACCCTAACGAGGGAACCACCTCCAGGGAAGCCAGGTTTGATAGTTTTTAGATCTGGACTTCAAATGTACATAAACCATACAGTCAAGACTCGTTAACGGTCGTTTTCATTTGCTTAATATGGGAGGTTTACTCCGAATTATATGTCTGGTTGTTTGGATTGCCTTTTCTGCGAAGGCATTTGCCAGTGCCAATGTCACGGGTCAATGGGACTTTGATCACGGCGACCTGCGGGCCACCGTGGGAACCGATCTGGAATATTTCGGTGACACGGCGAGTCAAACCACCTTTCCGGTCGTGCTCATCGCCCAGGAAGGAGCGCGTGTGATGAGCTTCGGCAGCAATTCAATCCAGCAGGGTTTTTTGATGAGACATGGAGCAAATCCTAATGGTGGCGGATATTTCGTGAACCAATATACCTTGATCATGGATGTGATGTTCCCCACTTCCAGCACTGGTCATTGGCGCGCACTGTTCCAAACTGATCCCTTCAATCACGATGGGAATGATGCCGAATTCTATGTTAGCGATAATAGTACCAAATTAGAACCAAATGCCTTAGGCACTGAAAAGCATTTCAACGGCCAGCTTTTCCCTGACACTTGGTATCGGATCGCGTTTGTAGTGGATCTGACTGCCCCAGATGGCCAACAACTTACCAAATATGTCAATGGAGTAAGGGTGGGCACGCAGTTTATCTCAGGAGGCATAGATGGCCGATATGCCTTGGGACCGACGGCGCTTCTTTTTACAGCAGGCATTAGCTCGCCAGGGTTCACCCAGCCTGGGTATGTCAACAGCATTCAATTTCTGGATGGCTGCCTTGACGAGGAGTCGATTGGGATACTGGGGAGTGCGAAAGCCCGGGGCATTCCACCAGGCAACGCGGCAATCCAAATTTCGGATGTGCGAAGGGACGGTTCTTCGGTAACCCTGAACTGGACCGGGCGCAACGGACCTTTTCGTGTTCAACAAGCAGCCGACATTAACATTCCACTCTGGCAGTACGCCGGCGGATTATTCACAAATTTCAATGCGACGATTCCCTTTAATGGATCATCGGCCGTCTATCGGGTGAGTGAGTTTCAACCTGACATCAGAGTGGGTCAATTGCCTGGCGACGCGCAGGTGTTGCCAACAAAACAGATCGTCCAAAGTGCAGGTCAACGCATCCGATTAAGCGGACGTCCGGTGGATTTAGCACTGTCACCGGATGGAAAAACGATTTATGTAAAAAACATGCTGAATGTGGTGGTGGTGGATGTTGCGTCGTTGAACATCATGCAACTCTTGAATTATCCCCAAAATAATGGCGCTTCGATGCATGGCATTGCAGTGAGCAAGGATGGTTTGCATGTCTATGTGACGGACGCAATTAATTCGCTGCATGAAGCCGGGGTCGGCACGAATGGGATGCTGTCCTGGTCGAGATCCATAAGCATGATCGGAGCAGATACAGACCCATGCGGGGTTGCACTCTCGTCCGATGGCAGCAAAGCGTATGTATGTGTGGGAAAAAGTAATATTGTGGCTGTGGTCGATTTGGCCAGTGGCACTGTTACCAAACAAATCAACGTGGGCATTGCTCCCTGGGATATCGTGCTCTCCCAGGATAATTCGGTGGCGTATGTTTCCGATTGGGGTGGGAGGCGGCCCTTGCCCGGCGACACTACGGCACTATCAGCAGGCAGCCAGGTGGTGGTGGATCAGCGAGGCATCGGCTCAAGTGGAACGGTTTCGATAGTAAACTTGATTTCAAATTCTGTAGTGGCAGAGATTCCCACCGGTCTGCATCCGTCGGATATCGAATTAAGCTCGGACGGGAGCACTCTGTATGTGGCCAATGCCAATTCGGACACCGTTACAGTCATTGACACCATTCACAAAATAGTGAAGGAGATTATTCAGGTACGCCCTGATTCCCAGCTTCCATTTGGCAGTGCAAGCGATGCCGTCGCTTTGAGCAAAGATGGCAAAGATATCTTTGTAGCCAGTGGCGGCAACAACGCCATTGCAGTTGTTGAACTACCAAACGCGCAGCACACAAACAGCCTGGTTCAGGGATTTATCCCAACTGATTGGTATCCTGGGTCAGTGCTGGCCACGAGTAACATCTTATTCGTCGCCAGCGCGAAGGGGCTTGGTTCAGTACCACCTGTTGTGAATACCCAAATTGGCAGCATGAATATTATTCCCGTTCCCAATAAGGAATCCTTGAGCAAGTATACAGCCAGGGTTCAAGAGAATGGCCGTGTTCCTCAGATTTTGAAGGCTTACGCGACCGCTACCGCGCCTAAAGCTCCGGTTCCCGTCCCGGAAAAACTGGGCAGCCCATCCGTTTTCAAACATGTCCTTTACATCATCAAAGAGAATAAAACCTATGACCAGATTTTGGGAGATATGTCTCAAGGGAACGGCTGGCCAGATTTTTGCCTCTATCCACAGAATGTCAGTCCCAATCACCATGCCCTTGCGGCCCAATATGTATTGCTGGATAACTATTATTGTAACGGTGTTAACTCGGCAGACGGACATTCATGGTCAACTGAGGGTTATGTTACAGATCATTTGGAAAGGTCTTTTGGAGGGTTTACGCGGGGCTATCCGTACGGAGATGACGCACTGACTTACTCCTCCTCAGGTTTCATTTGGAACAATGTGCTGGCGCATGGACTTTCATTCCGAAATTATGGCGAGCTTTACGTCAGCGGACCCGGTGGCAACACCTGGCTGCAGATTTATGCTGCCTACACCAATGGGACTCAGCTCCAGTTTGCCAACTACGTTAATATTGATTCTTTAAAACCCTATTGCTCCACCAACTATCCCGGCTTCACCCTCACTATCCCTGATGTGGTCCGTGCGGATAAGTTTATCAGGGAACTCAAGGTGGCGCAGTCCAATGGTTTCTGGCCTACCTTCAATATAATGGGGTTGGGAGGCGATCACACAGTGGCCAATACTCCTGGATACCCGATCCCAACCGCTTCGGTTGCCGACAACGACCTGGCATTGGGCAGAATAGTGGAAGCAGTCACCAAGAGCAGTTTTGGAAGCAACACAGTAATTTTCGTCATCGAGGATGATCCCTTGAGTGGTTGGGATCATGTCGATGGCCACCGTTCCGTTTGCCTGGTAATCAGCCCTTACACCAAGCGCGGCCAGACAATCAGCACGTTCTATAATCAAACCGGCGTATTGCATACCATGGAACAAATCATGGGAATACCCCCGATGAACCAGATGGATGCCATGGGACCTCTTATGTTTGATTGTTTTACCAATGTGCCCGATTTCACCGGCTATACGGCTTTATCCAATAACATTCCATTGGACACGATGAACCCTGGTACCACGGCCGCAAAGATGACAGCCGAGGAGCGCTATTGGGCAAAGAAAAGCATGAAACTGGATTTCAGCAAACCCGATGCGGCTGATGATAATACCCTGAATCGAATCCTCTGGCATTCGGTCAAGGGCAATGTCCGCTATCCGCGTGAGTTTGCCGGGGCTCATGGAAAGGGTTTGAAAAAGTTGGGGTTGGTAATCACAAAAACCTCAAAGGACGATGACGATGATTAGCCGCCAACCTCAACCGTTTTCTGAGTGAGCGAACCCCGAAGGAGTTACCTGGGTTCATAAATATTCCCGATGTCTTTTTTGGGATAAGGTCGATCCCGGGCGATATGAGCTTTCATATTTGCACACAACTCGCTTGACCGCGCGAGCCAGACCGAAGAAAACAGGAAGCGCAATTAACCTGTGTAGACGGGACAGGTTCTGATTCACCGGGGTTGGAATGTATGATTAACAAGTTGCCGCGCTGGGTCTGGATAGGCGGGTCGATTCTGGCATTCATTGCCGGGATGATCAACGCGGTTGGCTACATGGGCTTCAGACATCAGGCAGTCACTCATCTGACCGGTACCACCACCCTCCTGGGTATAGCAATCGCAACTGGCGAAGGCGGCACAGCCGTGAGCTTATTCGCAGTGGCAGCTTCTTTTCTTGCGGGAAGCATCTTCAGCGGAATTCTAATCCAGGACAGCACACTAAAGCTTGGCGGAAGGTATGGGGTGGCGCTGCTGATTGAATCCCTGTTGCTCTTTGCAGCCGTTCCGCTTTTGAATCGGTCGAACCCGCTGGGAGACTATCTTGCTTCGAGCGCCTGCGGGCTACAAAATGGCATGGCCAGCACTTACAGCGGGGCTGTGCTGCGTACGACTCATGTGTCCGGCATATTTACGGATTTGGGGATTTTTATTGGCCATTACATCCGCCGTATCCCGGTGGATAGGCGGAGGATTCTGTTGTACCTGATCCTGCTCTGTTCCTTTTTTTTCGGTGGTGGGGCGGGAGCATCCGCTTTCAAATATTTCAAATATAACACTTTGTTTTTTCCTGCCGTGTTGACGGGGTTTACCGGATTGGGTTATGCGGTTTACCGTCGTTACCTCCATAAATTTCAGAACCAGTCACGACCAGGTTAATTGTTTGATGGGGAGGAGGAATCGGTGTGCCAGCGACCTTAGAATTTTCGTGCACTTTGAAGAATCAGAATTAGGATAATCACGATGTCAGATGCGTATAACCAATTGCTCGAGGCAGCGATCCAGCACCTCCAGGGATTAAAAGCCCGGGGTGTGCGGTTTGTTTCGGTGCAACCGGAAGGTTTGACAGCATTGGCCAATGGTCCGCGTCCGTCCAGTCCCGCGCCTGCGCCGGCAAGGATGGTCCCCTCCCCTGCTCCGGCCGTCAGGCAAGCCGTTGTTGCACCTGTGCCCGCGCCAGTGGAAATACCCGCAGTTAAACCAGCAGCTCTTTTCCCGATATCTCCGGCAGAAACTCCGATCACTGTTGCGCCACTTTCTCCTGAAGCCAAGGTTGCTGCTTTTGCTGACCTCCGCAGTCGCGCAATGAGTTGCGTCAAATGCGCGCATTTGGCTGCCTCGCGAAAGAATGTTGTTTTTGGAGTCGGCAGCATTGATGCCCAATTGATGTTTGTGGGTGAGGCGCCGGGAGCGGACGAAGACGAACAGGGTGAACCGTTCGTCGGCAAGGCCGGCCAGTTGCTGACGAAGATTATTCAGACGATGGGCTTGCAACGCGGCGATGTGTACATTGCCAATATCTTGAAATGCCGTCCCGACACGCCGGGTCAGAGCGCGGGAAATCGCAAACCGACTTCAGAGGAAATGGCGACCTGTATTCCCTACCTGCACGAACAGATTGATTTGATTCGACCGAAAGTGTTGGTGGCTTTGGGCGCGACCGCCGTGGAAGGCTTGCTGGGAAAGACGGTCGGCATTACCAAGTTGCGCGGCACCTGGAACACGTATCGTGGCATTCCATTGATGCCGACATATCATCCGGCGTATCTGTTGCGCAACCAGGCCATGAGTGAAAAGCGCAGAGTGTGGGAAGATATGCTGGCGGTCATGGAGAAGCTGGGGATGCCGATCAGTGAAAAGCAGCACGGTTTCTTCCTCAAGGGGTAGGCACAGTGGGAGAAGAGTTGCTTTGCCAAAGCCGTGGACGCAGACTAACGGAAATTTTAAGGAGTGAAACTGCGCGTCAAAATTCTAATCGTCCTGGTGCTAGTGATCCTGCTTGGAACTATCATTGCTTTTATACCCCATGCAGGCTCCAAGAGAGCGGTGGAACGTTACAAACGGGAACTCCGCGCCAAGGGTGAGAAGCTGACGTATCAAGAACTAATCCAGGCAACTCCGCCAGAGACCCCGGATGCCGCAAAGCCATTTCTAGGGGCGAACGGCGCTATTGTTTCCATTTCCAACTCTACTGCGCCGATGCGTTTTATCAGCCCCGGGCGTGCGCTGGTCGCCTATCGGCAGGAAACCCTTTCGGCCGATGGCGGGACGAACGTGTGGCCCAAATTTATCGCCGAAGTTGAGACAAATCGTAATGCCATATTGAGCCTTCGAGAAATTCTTCAAGTCCCGACGTTATATTTCAAATTGGATTATTCCAAGGGCTCCGGGACCCTGTTGCCACATTTGGCACCGCTAAAGGCTGCTGAGCAATTGGCTTCAGCTTCCACCATTGCAGCCCTGCACCAACAAAATTTCTCAGAGGCGTGGACAAATCTCATCACAACAGTTGCGCTGGTGAGAAGATACAAGACCGAACCACTTAAAATCAGCCATCTCGTCAAGTTGGCCATGGCCCGCATGGCCGTCGCCACCACTTGGGAGGCTTTACAATGTAAACAATGGAATGACGGACAACTTGCAGAACTGCAAGCCAATTGGCAGGACATGGATTTGTTTGGTCCCCTTGAACAGGCTTTCGCAATGGAGAGAGCCATTCAAATGGACGACTTTGTACTTGCGAGGAGATCGTACTACGATCCGGCAGGCATGTTTGGGAAAAATGCCACACTCCAACATGATTCTTTCGATTTAGATCAACTACTTCACGGAGCTCAAAGGTATTCCCATTATTGTGCATGGAAATGGTTGTGGTCCTATCAAGAAGAGCTCTACGACATGAAAACCGTGCAAGCAACCATTGAAAGTTGCCGCGCCACCAAATTCAGTAATGCTTTTGTTCCTGCTTTGATGGACTACGCTACCAAAATGACGAACGTTAACCAGCAGTTTGACCAGAGCAGTGACCATTTTGAAGATCCGCAGGGAGAGCAGAGTATTCGCGATTGCATGATCAAGTTTGCAGATGCAGAGAATGGTAGACGTATAGCCCTGACAGCCATTGCGCTGAAGCGCTACCAACTTTGCAACGGAAAGTATCCATCGGAATTAAAAGATCTGGTTCCTACATTTCTCGAGAAGGTTCCCATTGATTTTATGGATGGGAAGCCGTTGAGGTATCAACTTCAAGCAGATGGAAGTTTTCTACTGTATTCGGTAGGCGATGATGGCGAAGACAATGGAGGAGATGCCACACCTACCGAACCCGCCTCGACCGTAAACAAGAACTGGTTGAAAGGGCGGGACATGGTTTGGCCGCAACCTGCCACTCTGGAGGATATTGAGGCATATCGAACGAACTCATCTCCCAAAGTTCAAAAGAAATAGGTAAAAATCTTAAGGAGTGAAACTGCGAATCAAAATTCTCTTCGTCCTGATTCCAGTAATCCTGCTTGGATTTGTCACTGTCTTTTTACCACACTCTGGCTCCAAGAGGGCCGTTGAAAATTATAAGCGGGAACTTCGCGCCAAAGGGGAGAAACTGACCTATCAAGAATTGATTCCGGCGACTCCACCACAAACCCCGAATGCTGCGAGAGTGTTCTTAAACGCGAACGGTATTTTTGTCTATGGTTCCAATACCGTTTCACCCATGCCGTTCATTGCCCCGGGACTTGCCGAGGTCGTCTCCCAGCAGGAATCTTTGGCTGCTGAGGGTCGGACAAACATCTGGCCGAGGTTGACCGCGGAGGTTAAGGCGAATCGGAACTCGCTCTTAAGTCTTCGCGAAATTCTCCAGGTTCCCGCACTGTACTACAATCTGGATTATTCCCAGGGACCAAATCTTCTTTTGCCACATCTGGCACAACTCAAGAGAGCCGAACAACTGGCATCAGGCTCCACTATTGTCGCACTGCACGAACGTGACTTTACCGATGCGTGGACCAATCTGATGTCATCAGTGGAATTGGTCAAAATCTACCAGACGGAACCAATAGAAATCAGCCATTTGGTCAAAATAGCCATGGCAAGAATCGCCATGTCCACAACCTGGGAAGCCTTACAATATAAACAGTGGAACGATGCGCAGCTTTCAGAACTGCAAGCAAGGTGGCAGAACATGGACATGTTCGGACCGGTGGAACATGCTTTCGCGATGGAGAGGGCCATCCGAATCGATACACTTAATCTGGCCAGAAAATCCTATGCCGCGCAGATGACTATCTTCAGCACTGGAGCGCCGAGGCCACAGCCAGACACACTAGGTGCAATGGCCACGGCCGTGATTGAACGTTATCCCAAATACTGGGCATGGAAGTGGACCGGGTCCTACGGGGAAGAGCTTTATCATATGAGAGTCTTGCAAGCCGTCCTGGAAAATTGCCGTGCTGTTAAAACAACAGGCGTTTTCATTCCAGCTCTCAGGGAATACGATAATACAATCACAAATCTCAACAAGGAGGTGGCCCGGATCAGCAAACATTTCCTATTAACACCGGGAGGTGATGATGGAATTTACAGAAAGTGCCTGATTAAATCTGCGGATGCGGAGACTGGCAGGCGTCTGCTCGTAACGGCCATTGCCTTGAAACGCTATCATCTACTAAATGGAACATATCCTTCAAAACTGCAAAACTTGATTCCAGAATTTCTTGAAAAGGTTCCCATCGATTTGATGGATGGAGAGCCTTTGCGATATCAAGTGAAACCGAACGGAGAATTTCTGCTTTATTCCGTGGGCGAGGATGGTGAGGACAATGGCGGAGATGCCACACCAACGGAACCGGCTTCAACCGTAAATAAGAATTGGCTGAAAGGGCGGGATGCGGTTTGGCCGCAACCGGCTACTCCGGAGGAGATTGAAGCATATAGAACAAATTCACCTTCCAAAAGCACCAGAGCGATAAAGAAGTAGCATTCCTCAGCCACTGCTGGCTTGCAGCCCCATCGGTTTCCCGTTAAAACAGCGCACCTTGAAAGCACTAATTGGTTCATTGATGACCTGGTACATGGCGCAGTTGGAAAGCTGGAAGTATCCACTGATCGTCCTGATGATGGCGGCTGAAAGCACCATCCTGCCTTTGCCGAGCGAGCTCATCATACCACCGGCGGCACATCTGGCTTATACCAAGGGCAACATGAGTGTGATCGGCATTGTGCTGGCCGGAACCTTCGGGTCGTGGCTGGGAGCTACCATCATGTATTGGGTGGCGCGAATCGGTGGCCGTCCACTATTGATGCGGTATGGACGTTACGCTATGATTTCGCCGGAGAAGATTGAAGGGGCGGAACGTTGGGCGACCAAGTTCGGGGCCATGGGTATTTTTGTTTCGCGATTGCTGCCAGTGGTCCGTCATTTGATTGGAATTCCAGCAGGTATCGTTCGGATGGATTACAAGCTGTTCTCGCTTTTTACCATTCTCGGTTCGGGAATCTGGTGCGCCATTCTCTGCTGGTTGGGCATCAGGATGGGAGAAGATAAAGAATTGATGCGCGGAGAATATCATCGCATCGCACTATGGGTTGCCGGAATCATGCTCGTGCTCGGCGGCATCTACTACTTCTTCGTGCATCGTCACATGAAGCAAAGCCCGGCAAAAAAGTAAGCGAACTCCCTTTAACCGGGAGATTATTCCTTAACCCGGATGAGCGTCTTCACGGCGCGATTGCCTGCGGTCATGGATTTGAACAAATCAGGCAATTGAGTAAGCGGGCATTCGCCACTGACGAAGTCTTCAGACCGGATGACTCCCTGCTCCACCAATTCCAAAGCCCGGCGAATAGCCTTGGGAGTGTGATGGAAGCTCGCCAGTAAAGTAAGATTGGAATAGTGAATCAGGGCAGTATCGAGCGACACACTTGTGCCGGAGGGACAACCACCAAAGAAATTCACGACACCGCCTTTGCGCACCAACTGGACAGCGGCTTCCCACACTTCAGGTTTGCCAACGGCCTCGATCACCACATCGAAAACGGATTCTGATTGGGATTTGATGGCCTGCACCAGATTGTCCTGATTGGCGATATCGATGACATGATCCGCACCGAGGCGGCGGGCAGCTTGCAAACGCACTTCTCCACGGCCGGCAGAAGTGACAATGCAGCCCGCATTTTTTGCCAGGGCCACGAACATCAAGCCGATCGGCCCGGCACCAATCACCAGGACTCGTTGGCCGGTGCGAAGCCGGCAATCTTCGACACCTTGAACGACACAGGCAAGCGGCTCGGTGAGGGCTGCATCCCGAAAAGGGGTTGAACCTTTCAGGCGCAACATGTTTTTCTGCACCAACCGGGTGGGAACGACGATGGATTCGGCATAAGCTCCGTTGAGGAAGAGAAGATCGTCACAAAGATTTTCCTGATTGTTTTGACAGTAAAAACATTGCCCGCAAGGAGCGGAATTGGCCACGACGACGCGGTCGCCATTGCACCACCCTTTGACGTCGGGATGGACTTCGCAGATCAGGCCGGCAAGCTCATGGCCAAAAACCGCCGGAGGAACAATCATCTTGGCATGATAGCCGCGCTTGAAAACCTTGAGGTCGGTGCCGCAAGTCAGGGCAGCTTCAATTTGGACGCGCACTTCACCTGACTTCAAAGCGATAGGAGCGATATCCTCAACTCGAACCTGTTCCTGCCCGTAAAGAACTGCTGCTTTCATCAAACATACTTTAGGGCAAATGAGAGCCGTTGAGCCAGCGGAATATGGAGATACCCCATTTGCGAACTGGACATTGGGAGCATAAATTTTAAGGACAATAATTCAGGAACAAACGGCGCTGAGAACGCCGTCGGAAGGAAAACATGAGAAAATTCGTGAACATCTCACCCCTCATCCTCGTTTGCACTTTCACCGTGCTTACCGGATGCGTAACCCGCGAAGTAGTTGTCAGGGAAAATGCCGCACCACCGCCGCCGGCTGCAGTGGTGGAAGAGCGCGGATTCAGACCGTATCCTACTGCGGAATGGGTGCCCGGCCATTACATTTGGCGGCATAACCGCTGGGTTTGGGTGCGCGGCTTCTGGCGCTGAGCCACCGGGCTGCCAAGGAGCAGGAATGAAAGTAGTGAAACCTACTTGCGCGGCCTGCTCTGCGGTTTCCTGGTGAAAATATAGATTGCGCCAACGGCAAGCAGCCCGAGAATAACAGACACCAAGATCCAGCGTTGCTTTAGCTGAGAGGCTGGAACAGCCTCGGTGGCAGCAACAGCAGGTTTGGATTCCAGAGCGGAAGACTGGGACTTGTTGGCCACTTTTAGAGAAGGATTGCTGGCTGCAGCTTTGGCTTCCTGCTCTTTCTCCTTGGCCAGAGCCAGGGCTTGGGCATCCGCCTTGATTTTGGCCACTTCCGCCCGCATGGCCTCCAGCTTTACCGGGTGCTTCTCCCATTCGATGCCATACTGGTGGTAACCGTCGTTCATGTACTCATAAACCTCCAAGCCATGCTGTTCACTCAGTTCGGGCTGGGGGATGCCGCTGTATTTCACGATGGCCTTGCGCCAGCTCTCAATCTCATCCCCTGGCGCATCGGCGGGCTTGGGGGTCTCACTATAGAGCTGCTTCAAAAGCGCGGCCGCCCCGCGCATGTTCTGGTAGGGATCATCCTTGAGCTCCTGCGGGTCCTTGCCGATCAATTTGGCGGCATCCAGGAGGCTGTGCCCAAAGTATTCATTATCCCAGAGGGACATGATCCCGTAGGGCCGGGGCATGCCCGTTTCCGGGGACACCGTCTCCCCGGGCGGCCACTGCAGGTGTTCCCACCGGGTTTCGGCAAAGGCAATGCCCGCCAGGACATCGGTGGGCACGCCAAACTCACTGGCCGCCTTTTCGAAGAGGGCCGGATAATTGGCATCCTTCATCCGCTGCGTGAACTCCGCGATGGCCTTCTCCCGC
Source organism: Pedosphaera parvula Ellin514 (assembly GCF_000172555.1). NCBI lineage: Bacteria > Pseudomonadati > Verrucomicrobiota > Pedosphaerae > Pedosphaerales > Pedosphaeraceae > Pedosphaera > Pedosphaera parvula. The sequence goes on along the minus strand of NZ_ABOX02000006.1, from coordinate 136,724 downwards.
GCCAGATCCTCCGGGCTCCTGATCGGGGCGGAGTCTGCGGGAATGCCTGCCGGTGGTGGGGCGGAGACAGCGGCAGAAGGGTCGCCCTCAGCCCGCAGGAGATTGGGCAAAGTCAGACAAACCATTGCCAAGGCCAGGGAGGTGGATCGGCGTAACTCAATTTGCGGAAAAGGCTTCAATCTCATACTTATAAGTGACCAGGCTCATGAATGGTGACGCTTTAAGTTCCTGGTTGATTGATATTCTCAAGCAACCAGGTGCACGGAAATTCGATCATTGTTATAGCCTTACTGCTGAATTTATCAAGAGTTTAGGCAGCAATAAATCCCAACCTAAGGCCCCATCATCCTACCGGAATAACTCGAGGTGGCGGTGCTTTGACAAAACTGACTTCCCTTAAATAAATAGGTCGCAGGTTTTCGGCAGTCAGGAAGGACTTTTTAGCAGCCGCAAGCCGGCCAAGGTTGTTGGCGGAGGGAAACAGCACGGTTCCGTCCTTGAACCAACGGGTTACCTCGGGTCCAACGAGGATCTCGTTAGCTCCAAGCCGGACATTAACCTGATCCAGTGTTACAAGTCGCAAAGGCTCGATTTCCCGCCAACCGGTTGCGTTCACTTCGTAATTCGCCAGATAAAATTCATTTCTTTGGGCATCAATCACAATGTCCACTTTGCCAAAGATCGCTTTCTGTTGAGCCTCAAAAACCAGGCTCTCCACACTACTAACACCAGCCAGTTGAATTGGTCGCGCGAGTTGCCAACCCTGGGCGATGGCAATGGCCGCACGGATGCCGGTATAGGAACCGGGACCAATGCCGATGGCGAGGCACTCAATTTCCTCGCGCTGCATCCCGGCCTGTGCCAGCGCCTGTTCGATCAGCGCGAAAGCATGGGTTTCACGAGTCGCTGTTTCCATGGCCGCACCACGGACATTTTCATCCTCGAGCACCGCCACACTGCGTTGATCGGTGGAAAATTCAATGGCCAAAGTCTTCATAGGTAATGCGGCGCCCGGTTTCCGTGATTGATTCCAGTCGGACCTGGCGCAGATGTGTCCCCTTGGCGGCCTGGGCGAGGAAGTCGGCTGGTGCCAAAAACCAACGCTCGGCCCATTCGATTACCGAAACACCTGCGGGATGGAAATATTCCTCCAATCCGGCAGCAATGATCTGGTCCGGTGTTTCCAATCGATAAAGGTCCAGGTGAAAAAGAGGTAATCGACCACCGCCATACTGATTCAGCAAGGCGAAGGTGGGGGAATGCACCCGATCCGATATTCCCAAGCCGCGGGCGATGCCTTTGGTCAATTGGGTTTTGCCCGCTCCCAAGTCTCCGGACAGCGCGATGACCAGTCCACTTTTTGCATCCCGCCCCCAACTTTCGCCGAGGGCAATTGTTTCAGCGGGACTATTTGAGATGAACGTAGCCATGGGCAGTTAACGGACGAATACCTTGCTTGTCCCGGAGGTTGATTCCTTCACCAGCAGTGACTTTGCCAATGCAGCTCAATTTCACCTTGGGAAACTGATGCTTCCAGCCATCCAGCAAAGGCACCGCATCTTTGCTTGCAATCGTGAAGAGCAACTCAAAATCCTCACCATCGGTAAGCGCTGCCAGCAGAGGAGGCTTGGCAGAGCTCTCCGCCTTGGATGCCAGTTTGGCTTCGCGGCTGACGGGAATGGCCGAAGCCATCAATTCACTGCCTACATGGCTGGCTTTCAACAAATGACGCAAATCGCCCGCGAGACCATCACTCAGATCAATCATGGAATGAATGGCAAAATGGTCTCGCAGCCAGTGAGCTTCCGTCAGACGCGGTTCAAAATCCAGGTGCTTGCCGCTGATCGAACCACCCAATTCGCCGGTGACGAAAATGGCATCTCCGGCCAAGGCTCCAGAACGGAAGATACATTTTTCCCGTTCCACCGTGCCCAGCAGGGAAATGGAGATCAATATCCGCTCGGGATTGGTGGTGGTTTCCCCGCCCGCGATGGAAACGTCAAATTTACGCGCGAGTTCGCCCAGGCCGGCATAGATACCTTCGACATAATCCAAATCATAATGCCGAGGCAAGGCGAGAGTAATGAGGGCGGAATTAGGCGTACCGGCCATGGCAGCGATGTCACTAATACAACGGCCCAGCGCCTTGCGTCCGACTTTTTCAGGAGGTGTTTCGCTGGTAAAATGAAAACCTTCCACCACGGCGTCGGTTTTGAACAAGACCAGGCGGTCGGGAATTCCCAGATCCAAAACAGCACAATCATCTCCCGCACCGGTAACCAGCGATTTATTAGCTGGAAGCGAGCGGGTCAACTTTCCAATCAGCTCAAATTCGTTCATGTCGAAAACTAACTATCTGTTGTGGCAACGCCAAATCAAGCAGGTTGATTTAAAATCGCGATAACACCGATCGTATTGAACAAGCCGTGCGCGATAATGCATGCCAGAAGATTGTCCGTTTTTTCATAAAGCCAGGTCAGGACCATGGCAAAAACCGTCAAGGGGATGAAAATGGGCAGATTGGCGTGGATGGCCGCAAAGGCCAGAGAGGTTGACCATAAAGCGATGGACGTGCCGCCATATTTTTTAATTGTAGGATAAAGAATGCCGCGAAACAGACATTCTTCCGCGACCGGAGCCATTATGGTCGCGAAAAAAGCCAGATAAACACGCGCGCCCATGGAGTTAGCCTTTTGCAAACTGAGAACTGCCTCCTGAGAGGCAGATTTGTAGTGAACCAATTGCAGAAGGTTTACTGAGACCAGTTGCAATAAATAGCCGATGGGAAGAAACAGCAGCCCCACGGCCAATCCCCAAGCTATCACCCTGGGCAAACCCTGTCTAAAAAATCCAAAAGCCTCGGTCCATGATATCCCTTGCCAGCGAATAAAGTAAGCGATTCCCACGAGGATTGAGCCTTGTAAACTCAAAGTGCCCACAAGAAAATAGGGCAGGGAATTTTCCTCAAACTTGCGATGCAATACGACTTGTTGCAACAGGGTTGAGATAAACAAGATCGTACAGACGCATGTAAAGATGCCGAACACCAGCCGGAGAACGGCATCTACTTTCCATGGTCTCTCAGACAACATGGAGCAAAGCTATAACATGGCCGAGGGTGGTGACCATGGAAAAAATTCGAAGGATGTTTGCTTTGCCCTGCGCGTATGAAGGGATTATGGTTTGGAAGTGGCTTTTAAACAATTCGCCGCCATTGGCTGCTCGCTGGTTCTTTTGCAAGGAATGGCTGCGTGTGGCAATGATTTAAAGAACGTTCAGCCTCAGATTATTGTGACAACCAAATCCGCAGTCCATACTCACACCAACCGCCTCGCTCGCGAGAAGTCGCCCTACCTGTTGCAGCACCAGTATAATCCAGTGGACTGGTATGGCTGGGGGGAAGAGGCCTTTGCCAAGGCGCGCAAAGAGAACAAACCCATCTTCCTCAGCATCGGCTACTCCACCTGCCATTGGTGCCATGTGATGGAACGGGAGTCTTTTGAAAAGGAGGAAATCGGGAAGTATCTAAACGAACATTTCGTCAGCATCAAGGTGGACCGGGAGGAAAGGCCGGACGTGGATAAAATCTACATGACCTTCGTGCAATCCACTTCCGGACAGGGGGGCTGGCCGTTGAACTGCTTTTTGACCCCTGACCTGAAGCCGTTTTACGGCGGCACGTATTTCCCCCCCGAGAGCAAATATGGGCGCCCGAGTTTTCTGGATTTATTGAAGCACATTAACCAGTTGTGGGAGACGCGACATGGCGACGTGACCAATTCTGCCGTGCAACTGCACGAGCAACTGGCACAGATGACGGCGAAGGAGACGACCAATGGCCTGGCTTTAACGCAAGCCGTTCTGAACAAGGCCGCAGGTCAGCTCAAGGAGATGTACGATTCGCGAAATGGAGGCTTTGGCGATGCGCCGAAATTCCCTCAACCGAGCCAGCCAGCCTTCCTGCTGCGATACGGCGTGCATTCCAATGATCAGGAAGCGATTGCCATGGTGCTCAACACCTGTGACCACATGGCGCGTGGAGGCATTCATGATCAGATTGGCGGCGGATTTGCGCGCTATGCGGTCGATGCCAAGTGGTTGGTGCCGCACTTTGAGAAAATGTTGTATGACAATGCCCAGTTGGTGAACCTGTATCTGGACGCCTATCTGGTGAGTGGTGAAACCCGTTACGCTGATACCGCGCGGGATGTGATTGGTTATGTTCTAAGGGACATGACCCATGCGGAAGGCGGATTTTACTCCGCGGAAGATGCCGACAGCGAAGGCAAGGAAGGCAAGTTCTATTGCTGGACACGAGTGGAATTGGCCAAATTGCTGACCCCGGAGGAATTCAATGTGGCGGTGAAATATTTTGGGATTACCGAGGGAGGAAACTTTGTAGACCACAGCGATCCTGAGCCGCTGCCGAACCAGAATGTTCTGAGCATCGTCGATTCCAACCTGCCCAGGGCGGACGAGCCTTTGCTTCAGTCAGCGAAGCAGAAAATGTTTGCCGCCCGCAGCAAGCGGGTAAGACCACATTTGGATGATAAGATTCTAGCCTCCTGGAACGGACTGATGCTCAGCGCCATTGCTCGCGCTTATGCGGTCCTGGGAGATAAAGAGTATCTCACCGCAGCGGAACACAATCTGTCTTTTTTACAGAGCAAACTTTGGGATGCCAAAACCAAAACTCTCTATCATCGTTGGCGCGATGGTGAGCGGGATACCGCGCAACTCCATGAGACCTACGCCTTTCTTTTGAACGGAGTCGTGGATCTTTACGAAGCAACTCTCGATCCCAGGCATCTGGAATTTGCGATTTCCCTGGCGGATGCGATGATCGCGAAATTCTACGATCCAGCAGAAGGAGGTTTTTGGCAGAGTGCAGGCGCGCCGGACCTTATTCTTCGCATCAAGGAAGATTACGATGGCGCAGAACCTTCTGGAAATTCCGTTGCCACGCTGACTCTTTTGAAGCTGGCGGCGATCACTGACCGTGCCGATTATCGGAAAGCGGCAGAAGGAACGATGCGATTATTTGCGGATCGACTGCAACGGTTTCCGCAAGCAGTTCCCTATATGTTGATGGCCGTGGATTTTTCACTGCAGGAACCCAAACGAGTCGTGATTGCAGGTAATCGGGCCGAGCCCGAAGCTCAAAAGCTATTGCGTGCAGCCCATTCCGTGTATCAACCGGCCAAGGTGGTTCTGGGGAACGTGGGACCCGTCGAGGAGTTTGCCAGGACTTTACCGGCGAAACAGGGAGCGACTGTTTATATTTGCACCGCCAAGGCCTGTCAGGCTCCAACCAGCGACGCGGCCAAGGTCAAACAATTGCTCAAATAAGAGAGCAAAACCAATCCGAGATCAGATGTAGTACATCTTGCCTTTGTCGACACTCTGATCCAGCAACTGCTGGAAATTGATCGACTCGGCAGCTGCATCGACAGCCTTCTGAAGTTTTTGCCAGGCCGCGCGCAATTCCGGGGGACATAGAGGATCACTCAGTGCCGGGGAATCAAACACCTGGCCATGGACGCAACGGAGAACGTCGGCCATGGAGATTTCGGCAGGTGGGCGGGCGAGCAAATAGCCACCTTCCTTGCCGCGAAGGCTCTTGACGATTTGTTGAGACTTAAGCTCGATTAAAATTTGAACCAGATAATTGGGTGGAATTCCCTGCCCCTCCGCCAAATCTTCCACCCTCAGGGATTCACCAGTTTGATAATGACGGGCCAACCCGATTACAGCACGTGCAGCATAATCACTCTTAGCGGAAAGCTTCATACTGGCACCTTATGCAGAGGATGGCGAATCCGCAATAGAAACTGTACGGAAAATGACAATTGTTCAATGTCTGCCAACTCCAGAGTTACTCCGGGGTTATTCCAGAAAGAACCGTGCCGGGTCATAAGTTAAAATGCACTGCACCATTATGAGGTATGAGAAGGTTTCCTTGTTCCCACTTTTTTTGGCAAAAGTTCGGGTTGAGGAGTTGGAGTGCTCACAGGCTTGGACTCGAAGCCATACATCTTGAGAAACTCATCCGTGGGCGCTGCAATGCGAATTTGACGCTTTTGGAAAGGATCCCAATAAATGAGCTTTATCGCCCGGAGCGCAATAATTTGGGCTCCCTTCGAAGCAGCTGCGGGAGCATTCCCGTAAAGTGGATCGCCGACGATGGGATGGCCGGAGGCCGCAAGATGAACCCGAATCTGGTGGGTGCGACCCGTCATGGGTTGAGCCTCAACCAGCGCTTTATCCTGCAGGGTTTGGATGACGCGGAAGTGAGTTTCAGCGTCCTTGAGTTCAGCTTGAGGGCCGCGCGGATCGGATTTGGGGAGCGGCTTACCGGGAGTGACAACCTGCATCTTTCCCTTCACGACCGGGTCGGCAATCAATGGGAGTTTGCAGGTCCACTCGGATTGCTTTGGTATCCCTTGAACCACTGCCAGATAAAACTTTTCCACGCTCCGCGTCTCGAATAATTCACCATAAGCCCGCAAGGCCCCGAGACTTTTGCAGAGCAACAGCACCCCGGTCGTTTCCGCATCCAACCGGTGAACATAGCGCAGGAATTTGATATTTCGGGAATGAGCCCAGAAATCCCCGGCATTCAGGGAGGACTGCAAAGCAAGTTGGAGATTGCGACCCGTTTTATCCCATGAGTCCGGAGCCAGCATCCAACCGGCAGGCTTGTCCACGGCCAGGACCGATCGATCCTCATAGAGAATCGGAATGAGAGTTTTGCCGTTATTTAATTCGATGTCTTTTGGTTTAGCCACTGAATGGAACCCTTACAGATGTTAAGCAACTTCCGGTTGCGATGCAGCGCATCGTTGAACCACACCACTTTGTACCAGCATTAACGCTTCAGTCCTAGAAATAAGATGACGAGATCAATTACGAAAAGCAGCACGATGGTGGATTCCAAAATCAACATCCAGCGATTGTTCTGGTCATGCTTTAGCAATTGGTAGAGATCGTCGAGCGTCTTCAGCTTGCCATCAATGGAGCGGTGCCAATCGCCGAGATGGAAACGGGCGGAAATGTTTTCGTAAACGCGCGCCAGATGCCAGTCACCAAAGAATTTGGTGATGTTCGAGAGTTCGTCATTGAATCGGGCGAGGTCGATTCGTATGTCGCGGAGTTCGCGTAAAATGTCCGCCCGGGTGCGGGCGCGATGCTCGCTCAAATCACGATAAGAGCGCTCCAGAGCTTCATCCAGCATGCGATCGTAGGCTTCCAACTCAGCCAACTGCAGATTCGCCAACTCCATTACATAAAGCGTTTCATCAAAGTTTTCCGATTCGTCAACAATGAGGGCGGCATCCCAATCAACCACCACAAGATCATGCTCATAGTAGCTGAGATAGCGCTGCGTGGATTCTTCCGCTTCCTGTTTGGAGAGGTGCTCGATGTCCGGCTCCTGGGTCAGCAAGGAAGCCACTTCGCGACGTTGGGAGCGAAGCCAATCCTCGGCACTCAGTGAGGCGCCATCAATTGTAAGCAGCGGGGATTTGATGCAAAAAACGGTGTATGCCTCTTCCGGCGCGAGTTGGGCCACGGGCCGGATCAGATAAGGTTTTAATTCACGACGAATCTCCTCGGCCAAGTGGCGCACTTCTTCCTGCAACACACCATTTCTAAATTCGAGATCGTGGTAATCCACCAAATCTTCCACACGCGACACGGAAAAGGGAACGCGAACAAGAATGCTAATGGCACCCACCGGCAGAATCTTCACCACCCGCTCCATACGCACGGCGCCATGTGGTCCGAGTCGTTCCAACGGAGGGAGGCGAACCATTTGTGGTTTGTAAAAAAACAAATGACGAGGGCTGCGCTTGCTTGAATCCACCACAAATTGTGCCACCGGTTGGCCCAACAATTCCCGGATCGGTTGGCGCGACATGTCATAAGCAACATCGAACGCGTACAAGTAAACCACTTCGCCCACATATTGCTTCACCTGGTTAAGGGAAGCCTTGAGTTCGACTGGTTTAATATTTTGAGCGGGAGAGATCATGCCAACACATTGAAAATACCCCACGGCTGAACCGAAGTCCACGCAAGCAGCAGAACTGGGAACGAATCAACGTTTCTATTTGAACTACAGGCAGTTATAGAATTGATGGTTAAAAACCAGCATAGGTTAGCAAAAATTAGTTTGGGGTGTAGTGGAAATTAGTTTGGGGTTCTTACCCCATTCCCATTTTAATCGTTTTGAACCATCGTCGCGCCATAGCTTTATAGCCCAACCTCCTATGAGATTATGAGCCAACCTCTACGTGTATTGGTCGTTGAAGATTCTGACAACGATGCGCAGTTGATGCTTTGGGAGCTTAAAAGAGGCGGCTACCAACCGTATGCTTTCCGGGTGGACAATCCGAAGGAGATGGAATCCGCTTTGGAACGGGAGGAATGGGACATTGTCATTTCAGATTATGTCATGCCTGGTTTCACCGGTTTGGACGCACTAAAGCTTTTTACGAAGCGGGGCCTGGACATTCCCTTTATCATTCTCTCAGGGCACATTGGAGAAGACATTGCCGTGCTCGCCATGAAGTCCGGAGCGCATGATTATATCATGAAGGACAAGATGGCGCGCCTGGTGCCGGCGGTTGAGCGTGAATTGAGGGAAGCCGCCGTCCGCAAGGCCCGCCGGGAATCAGACCGCGCGCTCAGGGAAAGCGAGGAGCGCTTCCGTCAACTCACCGAGAATATTGACGTCGTTTTCTTCATGTTTGATCAGTCCGGCAAAGAGGGGCCAAGCCGAACCTTATATACCAGCCCGGCTTATGAACACATATGGGGTCGCTCCAGGGAAAGGCTCAAGGAGGATAGTCGCGCCTGGCTCGTCGCCGTGCATCCCGACGATCAGAAGCAGATTCTGGAAGATGTTCCCCAGATGGAACGAGGCGAATTCAATGGAGAGTTTCGGATTATTGATGGCAATGGCAATATTCGCTGGATTCAATATCGAAGCTTTCCCGTGTTGAATGAGCAAGGCCAGTTGTATCGCGTTGCCGGGATCGCTGAAGATATCACGAAACGCAAGGAAGCGGAACATAAGCTCGAAAGAAACGCGCAGGAACTTTCCCGGATGGTGCATGACCTGAGGTGCATTGACGAGCAGTTACGCGCCCGGAATCGGGAAATCTCACAGGCCCGCGAGGAACTTGAACGCAGGGTTCACGAACGCACGATCGACCTGACGGTGGCCAATGCTGAACTACAGTGTCAAATTCATGAGCGGACCCGCCTGGAAAAGGAACTTCTGGAAATCGCCGAAAAGGAAAGACGGCGTATTGGTTTCGACCTGCATGATGATCTGAGCCAGAAGTTAATGGGCATTTCATTCATGCTTAAGGCTTTGGAAACCAAGGCCTCGAACAAGGAACTTCCCAAAGTGGCGGATACGCGGAAAATTCAGGAATTAATCAACGAGGTCATCAACCACACGCATAATCTCGCCCATAATTTCAGCACCCTGGATTCACAAGGGGGCGATCTGGCTTTGGAGTTGAAGGAACTGGCTGGCAACGTGAAAAAGATGTTCCAAATTTCCTGTCACTTTAGCAGCTCCGGACCATTACCGACGCTGCAACCCAATGCCACGGTGCAACTTTATAAGATTGCGCAGGAAGCAGCGAGCAACGCCATCAAACATGGCCGGGCGAAGAATGTTTGGATTTCGATCACCGCCCACGAAGACAAGCTGGTTTTGACAATTCGAAACGATGGGGTCCCCTTCCCGGTCACCACCGGTCCCAGCGATCGCATGGGATTACGCATTATGAATTCGCGCGCGAGCATGATTGGCGCTTCGTTGGATATTCGTGCGAACGGGGAGAATGGCACCCTGGTGTCCTGCCAACTGCCCCTGAACCATGATTGTAAATCAACAAAGGTCGAGTCGAACCCATCACTTTCCGTTCTCTCCAACCGTTTCAGGGAAAGGCAGCTTGCGGGCGTTGGAATGAGTGCAAAAAAAGAAGAGAGCCTTATTTGATTCAGACAGTTCGGAAAAGCCAGGCCCACCAAGTTCCTCAGCAAGGGCATTAATTAAATGCTTCCAGCCGGACTTTAGTGAGGAGTGGAGCCAATGGTCGGGATTGAACCGACGACCTACGGTTTACGAAACCGTTGCTCTACCACTGAGCTACATTGGCTTAAACACCTGGCTGCAAGAGTTTGCAGCAAGTTATTGTTCATGGCCGCAGAAGGGTCTCTGCCGACTCATGTCTAATGACAGATAATAAGCTCTCTTGAAAACCGGAGACAAGTAATTTTCTCGTAATCGTAAATTTGATGTCCTGTCCGGTCTGAGTCCTGGGGCTGAATTCCATGGGGAAATTTAGAGTTTTCCGCCAATTCGGCAGTAGAATACCCCATAGGCAAGTTCATTATTCCTACCATAATCGATAAGCGACGAAAGTTCCCCAGGAGCGCTGTTGACAGGGCATCTGTAGGAGCTCTTAACAAACATTCAATCTCATTGAAAAATTTTATGGCCAGAAGATCCATTTTTTGCATTGCTCAAACCGATAGCCAGGCAGTTGAAATTGTGAACCAACTCAAGACGGCCGGCTTTCAACATGATGACATTTCGGTGCTTTTTCCCGACAAACAGGGGAGCAGAGATTTTGCACATCAACAACAAACGAAGGCACCTGAAGGAGCTGTAACCGGAGCCGGCACCGGGGGCGCATTGGGCGGTGCACTCGGCTGGCTGGCCGGAATCGGCGCGCTGGCCATTCCAGGCATAGGACCATTCATAGCAGCCGGACCGCTCATGGCGGCTCTGAGCGGCGCAGCCGTGGGCGCGACGTTGGGAGGAATTACCGGGGCGCTGATTGGAATGGGCATACCGGAATATGAAGCCAAGCGTTATGAGGGGAAAATCCGCAGCGGAAACATTTTAATTTCGGTCCACACCGATTCCAGTCGCAATGCCGACAAGGCAAAAGCGATTTTCGAAAATGCTGGCGCTGAAGACATTGCCTCAGCCGGTGAAGCTGCACCCAAAACCAAAGGCAGAAAAGAAGGAGCAGCAGAGCGCGAGGAGATGAAACCTCGTTTGCGGAAAGTCACTACTCAGGCGGTTTCAGGCGGCTCCGAAATTGCAGGTTCTGCCACCAGCAAAACTGCGACTGGAGTTCCTCCCGTCATTATTGCCTCCACCGCCACCAACAATGGCAAAGAAGTAGCAATGCCTGAACTGACCCGGGAAGAAATCGCGATTCGGGCGCAGGAGATTTACGTCAATACTGGAATGCAACCAGGGCGCGACGTTGAGAACTGGTTGGAAGCTGAGGCTCAGTTGAAGGCAGAAAGACGGGCGAACAAAAAGCAGCGAGCACCCCGCTAAATTCCCTGGTAGATTTTTTACCTTGTCCTGTCTTCTTTATGGTTGAGAGGCAACTCTCAACCATTTTTTTAGGATATCTCCCCACACCTGGATCTTGCGGAAACCGGGCCTCCCCTGCTCTCCTTTTCCAGATAAGTATTGGCAAAAAAAGCGGGGCTGCCGTAACAGCAGCCCCGCTCTGGTTTAATTTTTCAGAGGTGAACGGGCAAATTATAATTGCCCGCCCGTTGATTATTCATTCAGCAGAATGATGCGGTAGAAGCGCTGGGGCACATCTTGCGGCACATTCAACGAAGCTGTTGAACCGGTGGCGAGAACGTCCGGCTTAATGTCGGTCCAGGTCGCATCCGCAAGACTGCTCTTGTATTGGACGCGATAGAGTTTACCGGAGCTCGCAGGCCAGGTCAGCGCTGTCCCACCACTGACGGACAGCTTCATGCTGCCGGTAGGAACGGGCGCCGGGGCGATGCGTTGAGCGGGCGCTGGATCATTCACCACGATAACGGTGATGGTCTTCGAATCCGACTTGGGAATACCACCATTGGTGGGTTCATCCGTTACGAAGATGGTCATCGCGTTGGTCCCCACATCGGTGGAGGCTGGAGTCCAAGTGAACGCCCCCGTAGCCTGATCAATGCTGGCTCCGGCCGGGGAATCCGCATCCAGTGCGAAGTCAAGGACTTGAGCTGGAAGATCGGCATCCGTGGCGGTAGCCGTGAAGGCAAGGGTGCTGCCCACGTTGACGGTGAACACATTGGCCAGATTGGAACTGGTCACCACCTGGAAATTATCCAGATAGATCGTGTAAGCACCCGTGCCACCGGTGGGAACCAGGGCGAGTTCTTCAAGCACGCCTTTGCCCGTGGAGGATTGGAGCACTCCATCGCCACTGCCCAAGGCGGCTGTGATTGCCTCGGTTGGCAGGTTGAATGTAAGTGTCGTCCAGGTGTTGGCCGGGACGGTATGAGTCGGAATTGGAGCGCTGCCATTTTTGCCGGAAACGCCCACCCATTCCAAGGTGCCCGTGGTGCCACCATCCGCCCCGATGGCGGCCGAAGTACTGGTTTCACGAACGCCTATGCCAACCTGCAAGGCCTTGGTGGTATAGATGTCGAACTTCAAGGTCTGATTGAAGTCGATGGTTGGGTTGCCAAGTTTGGTGGTGTTCTGAGTGTCCAAACGCAGCCACTGATTGCTGGTGGTGGTGTTAAAGCCCCAACCCGCTTGGAGCACATTTGAACTCGAGTGACCCACCGGGAAGCTGGTGGTCACAGTGGTGTAGTTTGTGGAAGAATCCAGGAACGATGAGGTTGTGCTGGAATTCGCCGGACGATTAAACATCACGTACTCATTGGGAGTATTGTTCGTGAAGCTTTCGTAGTCGGCGATGGTCTTCGTAATGGCACCATTCGGGAGCGTCAGGACTGGTGCAGCGTTGGAAGGTGCCACGATCAGCACTACTGTTTGCTCGTCATAGAGTGGCGGAGTGCCATTGTCCGTCACGCGGATGGTTGCCGAGTTCGTGCTCGCACCTCCTGAAGGAGTATAGGTAAACACGCCCGTGCTCGAATCGATGCTCGCACCGCTGGGCACGGTGCCGGTCAGACTGAAGGTAAGCGTGTTGGTTGGGATATCATCATCTTCGCCGGTGGCCGTGAAGGAGATGGTTCCACCTGAGGAAACTTCAACCGCCTGATCAGGCAGTCCGCCCAAACGAGGAGGAGTATTCATCGCGTTCACCACGACGATGAGGTTCTTGGTATCGCTCAGATTCGGAGTTCCGTCATCCGTCACGATAACAGGAATTACATTCGTCCCATTGTAATTCGGCGTTGCAGTCCAGGTGAACAAACCGCTGATAGGATCAATGACTGCATTGGTTGGCGCAGTGACACCGAGGCTGTAGGTGAGGTTGTTCGCCGGCACGTCGCTGTCCGTGGCGGAGTTCTGAACGGTAATAGTGTCGAGAGTGTTCAGCATCAAATTGGTGCTGATATTCACGACCTGAAAATCGTCCAGGTAGAGGTTGTAAGTCCCCATGCCACCAGCCGGCACCAGGACCAGGTGCTCGAGCACACCCTTGCCGGAGGCAAGCACTCCGTTTCCGGAACCAGGGAAGGCAGTGACAGGCTCGGCTGGCATGTTGAATTCCAGCGTCGTCCAGTTACTGGCCGTAACGGTGCGAGTTGGTTGTGGCTGACCGCCGATGTTATTGGTAACGCCAACCCACTCCAACGCACCGGTAATGCCGCCGTTGTCGCCAACCGGCACACCTGTTCCTGTTTCGCGAACACCCAAGCCAACACGCAGGTCTTTGTCAGTCCAGACTTTGAAGCGAACGCGCTGGCTGAAGTCGATGGTTGGATTTGGATCGGAATAGGTGTTGGTGTAACCGCTGGTTGTGTAGGTGGTCAGGCGGACCCATGGATTCGTTGTGCCGGTCTTGAAGGCCCATTGAACGTGCAGTGTTTGCAGGCTGGTGTTCACATCGAAGTCCGGATAATTGGTCGAGACTTCTGTCATGGGAGTAACAGCAGGGTCGACGAAGGCCGACGTGCTGCCAGAGTAATTTGCCACACGGAACATGACCGTTCCGCTATCAGCCCCAGGATCCTCGGTTTCGAAGTCATCAATGAGTGTGACCATCGTGCCGCTCGTTCCAAGGCTAAGCACTGGAGCGGTGTTCACTTCATTCACAGTGACATTGAAGTTTTGGGTGGCGAACAGGCTGGGTGAGCCGTTGTCGGTCACACGCACTGTGATTGGATAGACGTTCGGACCCTGGGCTTCAGTTGGAGTCCAGGTGATGGCACCGGATGAAGAGTTAATCGTCATACCTGTTGGAGCACCTGGATCAAGACTGTAGGTCAAAGTGTTCGCGGGAACATCGCTGTCACTGCCAGAGGCAGTGAGGCTGAGAGTGCTGCCTTCGTTGATTGTCTGGTCTGAAATGACAGCCAGAGTCGGAGCGGTGTTCACTTCCTTGACGGTAACAGTGATGGTTTCGAAGTCACTCAGTGCAGGCGAACCATTATCAGTCACGCGGACCGTGATGGTGTTGGTGCTTGGACCTTGAGCCTCGGTCGGAGTCCAGGTGAATGCACCGCTGGCTGAGTTAATGCTGGCACCAGCAGGCGCACCAGCATCGAGACTGAAGGTTAGGGTCTGCCCGACATCAACGTCCGTCGCTGAAGCTGTGAATGTCAAAGCAGTGCCTTCGTTGACAGTCTTGCTGCCAATTGCTGCAAGGACTGGCGGATTGTTGCCCGTGCCGGTTACGGTGACTTTGATCATTTCGCTATCAGCGACTCCGAATTGGTCGGTCACGATAACAGTGATTGGGAAGGTGCCCAGCTGACCTGAAGTGGGCGTCCACGCAAATTTGCCGGTCTTTCCATCGATGGTTGCACCTGACGGAGCGTTGCTCAGGCTGTAGGTCAAGGTGTTCTGAGCCACCACGGCGAAGTTATCGAGATAAACCGTGTAAGCGCCGGAGGCATTGGCAACCGCGCCGAGTATCAGGTGTTCCAAGACCCCTTTGGCTTCACTCACCTTGCCGTCACCAGTGAAGGCGGCCTGCGGTTCAAACGGGATGTTGAGGGAGAGCGTGGTCCAGTTGCTGGCTGCAATTTGATGGCTGGCGAGAGGAGCACCGCTTACAACGTTGGTAACGCCGGCCCAATCAATGGTTCCAGTCGTGCCGCCGTTTGCGCCATAGGCAGCGGCTGTGCCGGTTTCACGGAAACCGACGCCGACTTTCAGCGCCTTGGTCGAGTAGATGTCGAATTTAATAATTTGAGCGCCATCAATGGTCGGGTTCATCACGAAAGGAGGATTGAAGGTATTCAACCGCACCCAAGGATTCGTCTGTCCGGTCTTGAAGCCCCAACCGACCTTCATAACGCGAGTGCCGGTATGGCCAGTCGGGAAGGTGGAAGTAACCGTCGTATAATTTGTCGAAGTATCCTGGAAGGCACTGGTTGTGCTGGAGTTGGAAGGACGATTGAACATCACGTTCTCGTTGGGGGTGTTGTTCGTAAAGCTTTCAAACGTTTGCCAGGTCGTGGTAACCACACTTTGATTGGGATCGGTGGCTGTGGCAGTGAAGGTCAGCGCATTGCTAACCGCGATGGTTTTGTCACCAATGGCAGCCAGGACCGGAGGAGCATCTGGAGTCTGCACGCTGGCGACACTGGTGTAACCCGAGTTGCCATTCGCATTGTAAGAGCGAACCCGGTAATAATAAGTGGTGAGAGCTGTGAGACCGGTATCAGTGTAAGTGCTGACGCCAGCGGCGTTGGTGCCAATCTGGGTGAAAGGTCCGGCGGCAGCGGTGCCTCGCTCGACCTTGAACCCTGCCTGGCTGCTGGAATTGTCGGTCCAGTTCAAGTTGATCTTGTCATAAGTTGCGCCACGAACGGCAGTCAACGCGCTTGGAGCCAGGGGAGCAGTGATATCATTCCCAACATTCGAGAAGGTCGAGTTACCCGCAGTATTATAAGAACAAACCTTGTAGTAATACTGGGTGTTTCCAAGCAAGCCAGTGTCGGAATAGCTCACCACGTTGATTCCGACAGTACCGACCTGGGTAAAGTTGATGTTATCGGTGGAGCGGAAAATTTTGAAACCATCTTCATTGCCGGCACCTTGAGTCCAGGTCAGGTTGATTTGACTCGAGGAAACCTCAGTCGCCACCAAAGCGCTGGGAGCGCCGGGGATGGTGTCCTTGGTGGTGGCATTGGCAACGCTTGAATAGCCGGAATTGCCGGAGGCATTATAAGCGCGCACGCGGAAGTAGTAGGTGTTTCCCGATCCGAGACTGCCAGCCGTGTAGGTGACTACATTGGCGCCCACGGTGGCAATCTGCGTGAAGGGGCCACCGGAGGCAGTGGCGTCTTCTATTTTGAAACCGGTTTCAACGGAGGAATTATCCTTCCAGGTCAGCTTGATCTGGCTGGCAGAAACAGTCGTCGCGGCCAGGGTGCTGGGTGCGGAAGGGACGGAGGAAGTGCCGAGAACCACATTCATCAACTTCGTCCAGTTCCAGTATGGGCCGGGATCGGTGTGCGAATTGCAGTTGGGATCAATGCCGAAATTAGCAGAAGCATAGGTTCTCCAGGCGGAACTTTGCCAGGCGTTGTGGCCGACGATATGATTGCGGTCCTTGGCAATTCCGTAATGATCACAAAGATGCCGTTGTAGCAATCCGGAAGAGTTGTACATGGCATCGGTGTACCAGGCAGGATTGCTGGCAAAACCCTCATGTTCTGTGCCTGCACAGTAATGATTCCAACAGAGCACATGCCAGGCATAATAAGCTTCGCGCACCATTTGTGTTACTTCGCCGGCGGGATAGTCAGTGGAGCTGTCCTGCTTGCCGTTGACGCAATAATGAACGCTGGCCTGCGTGCTGGAACGCTGGAAATAGGAAATGGTGGAAGCATAATAACCTTCCATGTCATGGATAACCACGAACTTGTGACCATAACCTGATGTGCTCCAATGGCCGGAATAGGCCTGCCGCCAAACTGCCGGGCCGTAGTCAGTACTTGCGGTTACCATGTTCGCACATGATGCGCCAATGAACATGGGGACCAACAACTTTAACCAGGCCGGATTACGGGTTTGACTGTAACTGACGTGCTTATGGTGGGTTTTCATTTTGTTACTTTCTGATCTGTTCCCGATTGGGAGTTTTCTACTGCTGGACATCAGATATTTAACCTAATCACTGTCTTCTATTAAATTAAAAGTTAAAGGCCTTGGAACGGCTTCGGCCCGGTTTACTGCCACTTATCACTCCGGATGCTTCAGTGTTGAAGCGAGTTGAAAAAACTTTTGTGAAACTGCGACGAATTGCGCCTGTTACATTTACATTTTTCCGCACTTGGCGCTTTTTTTTATTACAGATGAAGCATTAATAAAAACGTTTCCTGGTGCAGTCTTCAAGAAGAAAATTGTTACGAATTAAAGACTTGCAGTTACTACAACAGGATTGAGGTCAGATACAGGCAGGAACGCCACCTACATTTTTTGGCGCCCCTGCCCGCATTTTCGAGTTAATTATTGAACCCATTTGACGGCGTCGGCAACGACTACGCCCGCAGCGGCTGTCCAGCAGGATACTTTGATGTAATTGGCACCAGAGTTCATGGTGTACGAGCCTTGATTGACCCACTGCCCCCCGGTTATCTGCTGATTAACGTCCTCGGTATGATCGCCAGCAGAGGTGGAGATGATGAACGGAGTGGAGGACGAACGATTTGCGCCTTCAGGATACCAGACGTACACCGTCCATGTGCCAGCGGACGGCAGGCTGGTGGAGAAGGTCGCTGCATCGCTGAGCGAGGCATTGCTGCGGTAACGATAATCAGCGCCATATTTGTCCGTGGCAGAGGTGCCGGTGGCCCAGTTGGCTGAGGTACTGAAACCAGCGTCTGCATTATCCACCACGATGGTGGTGGTGGTGGGATTGACGATGCTCATCAGCTTGTTCCAATCCCAATATTGGCCGGGATCGGTGTGGGAATTGCAGGTGGTGTCGATGCCGAAGTGAGCAGAGGCATAGGTGCACCAGGCGGCATTCTGCCATTCATCGTGGCCGACGATATGATTGCGGTCCTTGGGAATGCCGTAATGATCACAGAGATGGCGTTGGAGCAGGCCGGAGGTGTTGTACATCGCATCGGTATACCAGGCAGGATTGCTGGCAAACCCTTCATGCTCAGTTCCGGCGCAGTAGGTATTCCAACAGAGGACGTGCCAGGCATAATAGGCTTCCGATACCATCTGGGTGAGTTCACCGGCTGGCGCATCAGTGCCGGTATCCTGCTTGCCGTTGACGCAGTAGTGGATACTGGCCTGAGTTCCTGATTGTTGGAAGTAGGAGATGGTGGAGAGGTAATAACCTTCCATATCATGGCAGACCACAAATTTGTGACCATTGCCTGAGGTGTACCAGTGGCCGGAGTAGGCCGGATTCCAGATGGCTGGAGCGTAATCACTGCTGGCATTAGCTGCGGTTGTGCCTGCAACAATGCCCGCGGCGAGCACTATTGATTTTGGGATGTTGTTCATTGGCTTTATCTTTCGGTTAGTTGGGGTTTTTTGGGGATTCCGTTACTTCACTTCCTGCTCGAAATATCCTTCGGCCGTAAGGCGAAGTAGATGACTACAACCAATGCTAAAATTCCTAGAGCCGCCCCCCAAATCATCCAGGAAGGCTTGGTGGAAGGTGTGCTGGCGGCTACCTGCACCGCAGCACCTGATTGGGCTTTAGGAGCTTCATTATTTACATTCTTTTTGGCCAGGGCCGGGATCAGCTTAGCATCCTTTTCCTGCTGCTCTTTCTCCCTGGCCAGAGCCAGGGCTTGGGCATCCGCCTTGATTTTGGCCACTTCCGCCCGCATGGCCTCCAGCTTTACCGGGTGCTTCTCCCATTCGATGCCATACTGGTGGTAACCGTCGTTCATGTACTCATAAACCTCCAAGCCATGCTGTTCACTCAGTTCGGGCTGGGGGATGCCGCTGTATTTCACGATGGCCTTGCGCCAGCTCTCAATCTCATCCCCTTGGGCATCGGCGGGCTTGGGCGTCTCACTATAGAGCTGCTTCAAAAGCGCGGCCGCCCCGCGCATGTTCTGGTAGGGGTCATCCTTAAGTTCCTGCGGGTCCTTGCCGATCAGTTTGGCGGCATCCAGGAGGCTGTGCCCAAAGTATTCATTATCCCACAGGGACATGATCCCGTAGGGCCGGGGCATGCCCGTTTCCGGGGACACCGTCTCCCCGGGCGGCCACTGCAGGTGTTCCCACCGGGTTTCGGCAAAGGCAATGCCCGCCAGGACATCGGTGGGCACGCCAAACTCACTGGCCGCCTTTTCGAAGAGGGCCGGATAATTGGCATCCTTCATCCGCTGCGTGAACTCCGCGATGGCCTTCTCCCGCGCCAGATCCTCCGGGCTCCTGATCGGGGCGGAGTCGGCGGCAGAAGGAGGTTGGCCGACTGCGGGAGTTTCAGCAGAAAGTTGAGCGCGACTGAGATTTGTGGCTGCCAAGGCGAGCAAGATGAGGAGAGAAAAAGAGGGTAGAGAGGGGAAATGCATAAACAAGCCATCCGGTGTGTGACCTTTTGCAGCAGTTAACCTGTGCACAGGCATATAGTCAGTCGTGGTGGAATCTGCCTGATTGGAACACGAAATGAGGGAGGTTAGAATTACATGTTAATGTAAGTGGTGTCCTACAAAGCAAGTTCGCAACCAAAGAGTTACACGTCTGTTACATGTCTGTTACACGTCTAAAAAGCAGGCCCAGGGACATTTGACGGGTAAACACGATTACTTTTGCTTGGCAGTCGTTCCTGACTAAGATAATAATAAAAATTGTTCTCAACGGCACACGAAAAATCGAGCCCGGTTTTCGCCAGGCACCATGAAGAACCGAGAAATCACACTGCAGGGCGAAGCGGACCGCTCTCCACGGGAGTCTCTTTTAGATGACCTTACCAGTCTGGCAGCCCGAATCTGCCAGGTTCCGTATTCCTTGATCTGCCTTTGGAAACATGGGCAGGCACAACCCATTTCGTGGTTTGGTTTAACCGCCGGAGAGGCAGAGGAAATTGGCCGTTTATCAGTTCTTTCAGAGGAACAAACCGAGGAGCTTATTCTGGAAGACATTCAGAAGAGCGATCGATTTGCGGCAGAACCATGGCCGGGAGGAGAAGCGCCCATGCGGTTTTACGCCGGGATTCACCTGCTCCATCCATCCGGAAAGATTCTGGGACTACTATGCGTTCTCGACCGAAGACCACGTAAGATGACCCGGGAGGACCAACTGGCACTCCGGAAATTAGGCCGGTTGGCGTTGACGGAATTAAAGCCGGAACAACTTTTGATCCGGACAGTGAGGAAGCCTGGGATTCCAAGGCCGACCAGGGAAAATGACCTGGTGCGGGCCTTGACTCTCGCGAGGAACGGAGCCGAAGAAGACTTGCTCCGGGAACGAAACCTTTCCGACTCCATAATCAACAGCCTCCCGGGGATATTTTACCTGTTTAACAAAGGAGGAGAGTTTCTTCGATGGAATCGCAACTTGGAAAGGGTAACTGGCTATTCCAACTCGGAGATAGCCGGCATGAGTCCCTTGGAATTCTTTGGCGATGGCGACAAAAACCGGATTGCCGAGCGGATCCAATCCGTGTTTGAGAATGGGCAAGCTAATGTAGAAGCAAACCTTGTATCCAAGCTGGGTGATGCAACGCCTTATTATTTTACCGGCACCCTGATGTTGTTTCATGGCCAGCCTTGTGTGCTCGGCATGGGCGTGGATATCACAGAGCACAAGCGTGTCGAATACCGGCATCTGGCGCTTTCGAAATTGGGAGAAAGCCTGAGTTCGGCCACGACTCCAAAGGAAGCGGCACGTATTATTGGAGATGTTTCTGACGAGTTATTCCATTGGGACGCCTATTCGTTGAATTTATACAGTCCTAATCAAGATAAGGTGCATCCGGTGCTCAACGTGGACACCATTCAGGGCCGGAAGCAGGAACTCTTCATACCGTTGGTGGATAATACTCCCAGCATGCGGTCGCGGCGGATATTGGAGGCCGGAGCAGAACTGGTGTTGAAAAACGAACCGCTGAAGCTTTCTCCCGACACCTTTCCATTTGGGGACCTGGCCCGCCCTTCGGCCTCCATCATGCTGGTGCAGATACGGAATCGCACCAAGGTGATTGGAATCCTGTCCATTCACAGCTATCACATCAACGCGTATAAGCAGGAGGATTTGCACCTGCTGCAAAGTCTGGCGGACCATTGTGGGGGGGCGTTGGAGCGTATCCGGGCTGAACAAGAACTGAAGAGTTCGGAAAAACTTTTTCATTCGATTTGGGAAAACTCTGTTGACGGGATGCGTCTGACCGACGAATCGGGAATGATCGTGGCCGTAAACGAGGCTTTTTGCCGACTGGTGGGCATTCAGGAAAATGAGCTGGTTGGAAAACCATTTACCACCATCTATTCGCAGGCCGAGAATCACGATCAGCTGCTCTTTCGATACCGCCAACGTTTTAAAAACAAGAACGTGGAGAAGACGATTGAGCGCAAATTGACCATTCGGAGCGGCAAGACTGTCGATTTGGAAGTAACCAATTCTGTCATCGAACTGCCCGAGAGCAAGCGGATGGTGTTGGGATTGTTTCGGGACACCACAGAGCATAAGCGCGCCGAGGACGAACTGCGGAAATCCGAGGCCCAGCTGCGATTGGTTTGGGAAAATTCGCTCGATGGCATGCGATTGCTGGATGAACATGGCATTTTCCTGATGGTAAACGAAACGTTTTGCCGCATGGTGGACAAGCCGCGCGAGGAATTACTGGGGCGATCACTCGCCAGTGTGTACGAACCGGGCCAGGCGAAGAAAATCGCCCAAGTCTTTTGTGAGCGTTTCCGGGAACGATTGATTCCACCACACCGGGAGAAAGAGGTGACGCTTTGGAACGGGAAGGTGTTGTTTTGGGAACTCACCAATTCGCTGTTGGAGGTGGAGGAACAGCCTACTCTTTGCCTGAGCGTCATCCGGGACATGACGGTGAGCAAGCGAGTGCAGAGGAAAATCCAGCAACTCGAACAACAACGGGCCCTGGAAAAGGAACGCGATCGGATCGCCCGCGACATGCACGATGATGTGGGCGGGAGTTTAACACGCATCACGCTGTTGAGTGAAATTGCAGAAGCCGAAATTGCCTCCGGAAAGATCGTGGCCCCGGAGGAATCCAGGGCCAGGATCCAAAAGATTTCCGCCATGTCCCGCGAGGTGGTCAGGAATGTGGATGAGATTGTCTGGGCCGTTGATCCGGGAAATGACAGCCTGGAAAAGTTTGCCAGCTATATCTGCCATTTGGCGGAAGAACTGCTGAAAGTAACCGTGATTAATTACCGCCTGGACGTGCCAACCATGCTGCCGAACTATTATCTCGGCTCCGATGTGCGCCATAACCTGTTTCTGGTGGTAAAGGAATGTTTGAACAACGTGGTAAAACATTCGGAAGCGACTGAGGTATCACTGCAGATGGGGATTGCAGGGACGGAGTTTACGGTTACGATTTCAGACAACGGCAGAGGGTTTGAAACCGGCAAGCTAAAGCCGTTCTCAAATGGTTTAGGCAATATGCGCAAGCGAATGGACAAAATCGGCGGAGTGATCACGTTGAAGAGCCAACTTGACCACGGCACCACGGTAGCCCTGGCGATCAACCTGGAAAAATGAATTTCATTTAAAATGCGAATTACATATTTAGGTAATTGTGCTCAGAGTCGTTTATTGGTAGGAAACTAGGCTTACAGATGGCTATCACTATTGCAGTTGTAGATGATGATGATGAAATACGTGAAAGCTTCGTCTTTCTGTTGAATCAAGAGGAAGGTTTTCGTTGTGTGAGCCAATACCGGACGGCCGAGGCGGCGATGGTGGGAGTTCCGATGGATGAGCCCAACGTTCTGCTGATGGATATCAATCTGCCCGCGATGAGCGGCATTGAATGTGTGCGGAAATTGAAGGCCACCATGCCCGGATTGCTGGTTGTCATGCTCACGGTCTATGAGGACACGGAAAAAATCTTCCAATCACTCGCGGCAGGCGCCTGCGGTTACCTGCTGAAACGGACCTCGCGGGGTGAGTTAAGCCAGGCCATCAAGCAGGTGTATGATGGAGGTTCGCCGATGTCCAGCCACATTGCCCGCAAAGTGGTCCAGTACTTTCATCAAGTTCCAGCGCCGAACGAGATCGCGAGCCTTTCCAAGCGGGAGGAGGAGGTGTTGCATCACCTGGCCCAAGGCTATCTTTACAAGGAAATTGCGGATCGTCTTTCCATCAGCATTGATACCGTTCGCAAGCACCTGAACAGCATTTACAACAAACTCCACGTCCATTCCCGCACAGATGCGGTGGTAAAATATCTGCAGAAGTAGGATTTAGTGGCCATTTCTGTTGGGGTTGAAGAAAAAGAAAATCAAAAGTCGGCCCCCTCATGAGACTGGCATATCCAATAACTATTGGAGGCCGCTTTTCAGCCCCAACGGGGCGTTCCATACCAGCCTGGGGTGAAACCCCAGGAAATCATCAACAAAACATCAAAGCCCTAAAGGGGCGCTCTAATCCCATACATAGGCCTCGTCATACTCGACGCCATATTTTTTCAAAAACATTCTGAATTCCTCCTGAAAGGAGCGCGTGGCATGATGCTTTTCCTGTTGATCAATATAGGCACATAAAGCATCCAGATCGGTCGGACCGACCGAGAAACAACCATAACCGGTTTGCCATGCGAATGTCGCCAGGCTTGGAGACTGTGTTTTCAACCACTGCGATGAGGAGGTTTTCAATTTTTTCACCAGTTCTGCAATGGTAATATTCCGTGACAGGCGAATGGCCAGATGCACATGATCGGCCACGCCCCCCCACCCGATGGCACTCGCAATCAACATTGCGCGCGACGGTGGAGAGATAGGCATGGAGTGTGGGGCGGGTATCAATATCAAGGAAAGCGTAGCGTTCCTTTGTGCTAAAAATGATGTGAATGATGACCAGGCTCAGGGATTGCGGCATGGTCATGATTTAAGGCAATGGTTTGAATTTTGCCAGTCCAGAGGGGACGTTTCGGGCGCCCTTTCAGGGCTTAGCTGTTTGGGGTGGGCCCTTTCCTGGGGTTTCACCCCAGGCTGGTATGGAGCGCCCCGTTGGGGCTGGGAAAATTTGGACTGAAAATTATTTGTCTCCACGCGTCTCTTCGCGGGCAGAGAGCACCTTGCGTGAAGGAACGTAAGTGGCGATAAATTCCCTTCGAAATTCGGCAAAGGTGCCGGCCGCCAGAGAAGCGCGAATATCTTCCATCACCTTGAGGTACATATGGGAGTTATGCACGCTGAGCATGCGGAGGCCCAAAATTTCATTCACATTCAGCAGGTGGCGCAGGTAGGCACGTGTGAAGTTTTTACAGGCATAGCAGTCGCATCCTTCCTCGATGGGGCCAAAATCGGATTTATTAAACCCGGCCTTGATGCTGATGGTGCCTTTGCGGGTGAAAGCAGTGCCATTCCGGGCGACACGGGTGGGCAAAACACAATCAAACATGTCAACTCCGCGCGCCACCAACTCAACCATTTGAGCCGGGGTGCCGAGCCCCATGGCATAACGGGCTTTGGTGGCTGGCAGAAATGGTTCCGTGTATTCCACGGCTTTCATCATCTCAGGTTCGGGTTCGCCAACACTGACGCCGCCGATGGCATAGCCATCGAATTCCATCGGCACCAGCGCCTTGGCGCACTCTTCCCGCATGGCAGCGTTGCTGCCGCCCTGGACGATGCCGAAGACCATTTGACCATGGGCACGGGGCTGTTCCCGGCATTCCTTCGCCCAACGAATGGTGCGTTCGACGGCGGCACGCATCTCGCGGATTGGACTATCATGCGGCGGACATTCGTCAAAGACCATGGCGATATCGGAGGCTAGCACTTTTTGGATGTGCATGGCTTCCTTGGGTCCAAGGAAAAGGAGCGAGCCATCCAGATGGGAGCGAAACTCGACTCCGTGGGGTTTCACTTTACGGATTTTGGCAAGGCTGAAGACCTGGAAGCCACCGCTATCGGTCAGAATTGGGTACGGCCAATTAATGAATTTATGCAGGTCACCGGCGGCCGTGATGATATCGAGTCCGGGGCGGATATTTAAATGATAGGTGTTGCCGAGAATTATCTGGGTGCCCATATCCAGCAATTCGCGGGGATCCAGGGCCTTCACGCTGCCTTGAGTTCCCACCGGCATGAAGGTGGGAGTATTGATGGTGCCACGCGTCGTGATCAACCGTCCCAGGCGCGCCCTGGAATGCGGATCCGTTTTTAACAATTCGTACATGAACCGAAGGTTTAATCAGGAAAGAGGTGGTTTGAACATGATTTTTTTCGGAGCGAAAGTTCAATCACGCAGGGGACGGGAGCAGGCGACATCCGCCCCACACTAGCATGCCCCAATGAAAAACGCCCCTGCAATGAAAGCAGGGGCGCAGAATTCAGGGATAACAATTTTGAACGAATTGGCGTTATTTAAAAGATGTGTGGGCTTGCAACCATTGCACGTCCGGGTTAAAACTATAAGGAGAAACCGGACCGTTATTAAAGCCAGCCCCGGGGCTGGAGTAGATTACCCTGGGCAAATGATCCAGATACCGCCACTTATGAACCTCTGCATGTCCATCAACGAAGGATAGACCAACTGCACCGCCATGAACGAGTGACGGGACGTCTATCCACCCTGAAGCAGGATCCATTGCAACAGCAAAACCACCATCATTGATAAAATCCGGATGTTCATCAATGAAAACGAAAAGCTCGGAAGGCCTGGTGACCTTGGATTCTTTCTCGTAAACATTCCATCCAGCAGATTGAGGGAGCCAACCGCCTCGATTTGGGTTTATGATATTACCATTTGTATTGGGACCTACGGCCTGGTTCATCGAAACGCTGCGAACACGCAAGGCTCCTTTGAGGCCGGAGAATTGCGTACTCCGATCAGCGGGGCATTTATAAATTCCAGAGTTTTTGCCTGTGTAAGGAGCCAACCTGGCACCCTGAGTAACGTCTGTCAGATAGGCTGTATTGGTATCAGCACCATTGGGCGTCCCATTAGCATAATTCATCGATCCATAAATCCAGCCGCCAGAAGAATCATCCTGATTAACAATATAAGTACCGTTGTTCTCATCGGCGTACATCTTGAAGGCGAGAATCAACTGCTTGTTGTTGCTGGTACAGGAGATGGTCTGCGCCTTCATCTTGGCCCTGGCCAGGGCGGGCAACAGGAGTCCGGCAAGAATGGCGATGATAGCGATCACCACCAGGAGTTCAATCAGGGTAAACGCGCCCCTTCCAGGGGTGGAGCGGAGACGCACAGTGGGTTTTAGATTTGAGTTGCGCATACGAGTTAAATTGGGCGCTGAGTGTTTTACAGAACTAATGGCTATGCGTCGAATATTAATTGTTTCTCTTACGTAGTCAACTGTGCTTTTGCATGCACATGGGTAACTCCGCCCGGCAGTTAAGCCCGGTATTTCAGCTCGCTCAAATGTAACTCAGAGTCACTAACTTTTTACAAGTAGTAACGTCACCCAGTAAAGCAACCTGAGATCGCGCCGAATCGGAGAGTGCCTGATGGGAAAATTGATTTAAAACATAACTGCGAGCCGGGAGGCTTTTGATTAAAGGAAATGATTGCACGCAGCTTCGGATGCCTTTGTTTTCTCTCCAGTTAAAATCCCCCTGCGGTTTGGACGTTTCATCAGGAGTCTGGCACAGCTTCACGCGGGGAAAGCGCAGAACAACATCTCCTGCCTGCAAATGGTATCACCGAGCCACCTAACGGGGATGGCTTTCTAAAGAGGAAGGGAAAAAACAATTTAATGGTTATCTGAGAGCCGATGTCTTCGACTGCAGCCACTGAACATCCGAGTTATTGCCCGTGTTATTAAAGGAGAAGAGAGTTGAATACATTACCTTGGGCAACCTATCCAAATGCTGCCATTTATGAAGCTCTGCGTGGCCATCCAAGAATGAAATGCCGACTGCGCCCCCATGAAGAGTTAAGGGAACATGGATCCAACCGGAAGTTGGATCCATGGCGACGGCAAAGCTCCCATCGTTGATAGAAGCGGATGTTTCCCCTCAAGGTCTCCACTGGAAACGATGTTTCCCCTTCACGGGCAACCCATGGATGGTTTATGATTTACAAGTGAGTGAAGGCTACCTATCAGGGCATTCTCATTTAACAAGAGGCACTTACGCCGGGCGTTCCTGATTCGCCCTCGGACGGTGAGTGTGCTAATCTAAGAGTCAGATAATTGTGATATTATGAAAAAACTTGGGCTTGGTTGTGGGGTGGTGCTGTTGATCGTGATTGTGGGCGTGATCATTGTGGCAATGGCCGGCGCCGGAGGTTATAATCGCCTGAACACGTTGAATCAGGGGGTGAACAGATCCTGGGCACAGGTGCAGAATGATTATCAACGGCGGGCTGATCTGGTGCCCAATCTGGTCAATACAGTGGCGGGAGCCGCCAACTTTGAGAAATCCACCCTGGTTGAAATTACCCAGGCCCGGGCATCGGTGGGACAGGTCAAGGTTGATCCCAACAACGCACCGACTGATCCTCAACAACTCGCAAAATATCAGCAGGCGCAGAATCAACTGGGTGGAGCCCTGTCTCGATTATTGGTGGTGTCAGAGCGCTATCCGGAGTTGAAGGCAAACACAAACTTTCGTGACTTACAGGCGCAACTCGAAGGGACGGAAAATCGGATTGCGGTGGCCAGGAGAGATTTCAACGAAGCTGTTGCAGCCTATAATACGAGATTGAAGGCGTTTCCCACGGTTTTGTATGCGGGTTTTTTGGGATTCAAGGAAAAACCTTACTTCCAAGCCACGGCGGGTGCTGAAGCGCCGCCCAAAGTGGAGTTTAATTTCGGGAATCCGCCGGCCACGTCCGCTCCGGCAACCAGGTAGCAATCTGTGAAGCAACTGTGTTTTATCCTCGGGCTGATCTGGTGTTTTTGCCTCTCGGCTGCGGAGGTCATCCCGCCCGCACCGAAACTTTATTTCAACGATTATGCACATGTGGTCTCGGCGGGCACGGCCCAACGTTTGAACCAGCAATTGGAGGATTTTGAGCGGCAGACTTCGAGCCAGCTTTTGGTGGCGATCTATCCGAAAATGGAGACGGATTCGTCCATTGAGGATTATACGGTGCGGGTATTTAGGGAGTGGAAGCCGGGGTTGAAAGACAAGAATAACGGGGCGGTTCTCTTTGTTTTCGTGCAAGAGCACAAAATGCGGATTGCAACCGGCTATGGACTTGAGGGGGCGATGCCGGATGCCATTTGCAAGCGCATCGTGCAGGATGAAATTGCACCGCATCTGAAACAGAATGATTGGGATGGCGGAATGACGGCAGGAGTGGCCGCGATGATGGCGGCCGCAAAGGGTGAATATAAAGGGACTGGTGGAACGGTCGCAGATCAAACCGGACAGAACGGCAGCCACAGCCTCGGGGGCATCATTTTCCTGGTAATCGTGGGGTTTTTCATTCTTTCCTTCTTCTTCCGCGGGCCGAGAAGGCGGGGGTATTCAGGCTGGACCATGGGCAGTGGCGGCTTTGGCGGTTGGGGTGGCGGGGGTTGGACATCAGGCGGTGGTGGGGGGAGTTGGGGAGGCGGCGGTGGTGGTGGCGGAGGTTTCTCGGGAGGTGGCGGATCCACTGGAGGCGGGGGAGCGAGCGGGAGTTGGTAGAATCTTATGAAAGCAAGGGATTTCATCAGCAAACTGGATGATAAACATATTGTGTCTGCCATTCAGAAGGCGGAACAGACGACGTCCGGTGAAATCAGGGTTTTTGTCAGCCGACAAGAGCCGGAAGATGCCATCGTGGCGGCGCAGGCACAGTTTACAGCCCTGGAAATGCACAAAACCTCAGAGAGAAATGGCGTGTTGATTTATGTCGCGCCGAGAGTTCAAAGATTTGCGGTGGTTGGTGATCAGGCAGTGCACGAAAAGTGTGGGCAGGAGTTTTGGGAACTGGTGGCAAGGGAAATGACGGGTCATTTCAAGAAGTCCGAGTTTACACAGGGGATTTTGCATGGGGTTCACAAGGCGGGTGAACTGCTCGCACGGCACTTTCCCGGCAAGCCCGGTGATAAAAATGAGCTTTCGGATGAGATCGGCCGTGATTAGGCGTCGAGGGAGAGTTCGTAAAATCTTGTTTTGATTTTCAAAAAGGGTTCTATAATCGGGTTGCTCATGGAAGACGTCAGCCCAATTGAATCCGTTCCGCAACTTTCCCAAGGTATTTCTTCTGGTCAAATCCCCATCCGCACGGTGGAGGTGACGGGCATGACCAATCGAGAATTTCTTGAGCTTTACGCCAGTCCGGGACGCATCGGGCTCTCCGGTGGAATCACGTTGATTGATAAGGCGATTGCCCGGGCGGAGCGGCACGTGGATGCGGCCAAGGCATGGGGTTCATGGTCGCACGCCTTTTTGTTCCAAGGCAAGCGGCATGATGGGCATCACTGGGTGATTGAGTCGGATTTGCAGGTGCATCGGAAGCATATCCAACTTGGGGTGCAGGAAAATCGCGCCACCAAATATCATGATGAGGATCTGTACAGCACGCTGGCAGTCCTGGATTTCGGGCTTTCGGAGAAACAAGTATCCACCCTGCTCTGCGAGGCGCTGGATTTGGTGGCGAACCGGGCGCGTTATTCCGTGCGGGAATTGTTCGGCACCATGATTGCGCTGCGTGATGCGAAGATGCGCGCCGAGAGGAATCCATTGGCGCGCGAGAGTTCGATGTATTGCTCAGCTTTTGTGCAGCATTTGTTTCGCAAGGCGGAGATTGAACTGGCACCCGGAGTGCACGCGAAAAATACGACGCCGGAGGATATTTCCCGCACGCCGGTGCCGCACGTTCGGTATGTGTTGAAGCGGGAGATGACACCGCACAGGATTTCGCAATTGAGGACCAAATTTAAGAGCCAAGTGCGGTCGAGAATTGATCACCTCAAGCAGAGGGTGAAAAAGAAAAAAGGATTGAGTGCGTGATTGTGTTGGGGCGTGCGGATTAGATCGGAGGTACTGCCGCCCCGTTGGGGCTGATTTTATTTGCACCTTTCCAGGGGCTCACGCCCCTGGCTAATGACGGCGTCCCTTTGGGACTCTTTAGGATCTGTTGGAACTTTAACTTAGTCAGTCTCCACAGAAGCACCGGCTTCTTCCGCAGCCTTCGCGGTGGCTTCCTCAATAGCTTTGGCTTCGGCTTCGGCTGCGGCAGCGACCTTCATGGCAGCGCGGGCTTCTTCCAAGGTGGCGTAGTAAAGGCCCAGGTTATGTTGGGCAGTCTTGTCACCCTGGCGCGCAGCTTTGCAGAACCACTTCACGGCCATGGCTTCGTTCTTTTCCACGCCGCGACCGGTTTGATAGCAGAGACCCAGATTACATTGCGCAGGGGCGGTTTCCTGCTCGGCTGAAGCGAGATACCATTTGACTGCTTCCTCGTAGTCCTGAGGCACTACCTGGCCGCTTTCGTAGAAAACACCCAGATTGAATTGGGCCTGAGGTTCACCGCGTTCGGCAGCGGCGTGATACCACTTGAAAGCTTCGGCATAGTTTTGGGGTACGCCCTGCCCGGTCTCGTAACACACACCCAAATTGAATTGAGCAGCAGGGTCGCCCTGCTCGGCTGCTTCGCGGAACCAGCGGGTGGCTTGGCCCAGTTCCTGAGGCACGCCCAAACCAGCCTGGTAGCAAACACCCAGATAGCATTGGGCGGCGGAATCTTCCTGTTCGGCGGCACGGCGCAGCCATTTCACGGCTTCGACATAATCCTGCTGAGTGCCCTGGCCGGTTTGATAACAGATACCCAAATAGCATTGAGAGGCGGCATCCCCGCTTTCCGCTGCCTTTTTCAGGTCCTCAAACGTGTTCCATGTCGCCTGGTTCGTAGCCATGATGGTGTTGGTGGTCGGTAAATAGTTTTAATGGCTTTGCCGACTCAGGGTCATATTAAAGTCGCCTACCCCAAATTCAAGCCTCGTTTTATTTTATAAGACGATAAAAACGAATAAAAGGTGACAGAATCCAGTCGAGTTTTTTAGCAGAAATAGTAAAGTAACGATAGCTCTGGATGCCACTATGAACGCCTATCAAACTTATCGCAATCTGCCCGCCCTGGCCGGAATCTGCTCGATGCCGGAGGCCATGAAACCGGGGTTGTCCGTGGAGGCATGCGTCACCCGGTTAAAACGTTATCACTACGCCTACAAACGTTTGCATGAGATTTTCACGGCCCGCCTCACCGCGGAACCGATTTATGAGTTGAAGATGGGTTTCAGCCTGCACTCGCATTATTGCGCCGAGCATGTCTCGGCCTTGCGCAAGCGGGTGGGCGAAATGCGCGAACCACCGCTGGGTTTGGAGGCAATTCCGGGCGCGAATCTGGAAATCTTTTTCGATGAAATTCTTTGTAGCCCGACGACTGAGGAATTGCTGCTGGGGCTCTATGAAAAAGCGGTGCCGGCGCTGAAAGCTGCGTTGGAGCAGCATTTGCAGGATACCAATCAACTGGCGGATCATCCGAGTGTGCGCATCTGCCGATTCGCGCTGCTGGAAGTGGAGGAGATGGAGAAGTATGGCCGGCAAGCGATCGAGAGCCTGGTGGATGCGAAGTGCCGTGAGCGGGCCAAATCATGGCTGGAGATGTTGGAAGAATGCCTGGAAGCGGCTGGGAAACTGGATGGAACTGGACAGCTTTCCGAAGATGTGCCGACCGGACGTTTTTATTCCGCCAAACCCTATAAGTATGACGGCCATCCCAAGCGCGACGAACGGTTTCCTGATCCCTATAACATGGGGGTGAATGCCGAGGTATTTCTTTACGACGAGCAATACCCGCCCGCGCCAAAAACATTGATGATGTTTTACAAACGACTGCGGGAGATTGATGTGCCGGAGATGATGGCGAGCATCATTGCGGAAACGGAGGATAAGCCGTGGGACTATTATCGCGACATGACGCGGCAGCTTTGGGATGAGGCGCGTCATGCAATGATGGGCGAGGTGGGCTTTGCGAATCTGGGTATTGAGTGGCCGAAGCGAGTGATGGTGAATTACACCTGGTCGCTGGCGTTGAATACACAATTGAAACCGATTGAACGTCATGCGGTGCTTTACTTTATTGAGCAGGGGTTGATGCCGAAGACGGGCAAGCGGTTTGAATGGGAGGTGGGACTGGCCTCGCAAAATCCGCTGTCAGGATTGTTTCAAGATTACGATTGGGCGGATGAAGTGCTCCACGCGCGGATTGGTCGCGACTGGTATGTGAAGGATTTCAAGAATGCTTCCGAGGCGGTTCATTACGGGGATGAATGTTGGTCGCGGGTGTTGATGAACTGGGAATCGTGGAAGAAGCAGGGATTGACGCAGCATCGCAACTGGTGGCCGGAGGTTTACAAAGCGGCGTGTGAACGCTGGGGTATCAAGCCTGATCCGAAAGTGCTGTCGTATTCGACCACTTACCAGACGGTGCGGGCGGATTTGAAGAATCTGGTGGGGTCTGCATGAGTCTGAGACAGCGGCAATTCCCGTCGCCTGTGCGGCTTCACTCACTTCTGGTTTGAAAGCCACCGTTCGCTGTTTGGGCGCGGGCGCAGTTGTTATTTTTTAGGCTTCCCCCGCCCGTTTTCATTTTTCTGAAGGTCTGACTCGCCAAGGACAGCGCGCAAGAGACCGGGGAATCTTTGTTCCAGATCGGCGCGACGCAATTCGTTAAATAGCGTGGTTCCCTTTCTCTGCGTCGCCACGACTCCAGATGCCCTCAAAATGCGGAAATGATGCGACAGCGAAGACTTGGGCATGTCGATTTTAAAACATCCGCATGACAACGACTCGACTTGTGCGAGTTGCCGGACAATGTCCAGTCGGATCGGATCGCTCAGGGCGTAAAGAACACTCGTGAGTTCCAATTCGTCCACCGAAGGAAATTTGGGCAATTGTATTCTCATAATTTTTCAGACCTTGACAGGTTTCAACTTGGTTCTATTGTTCGATTGTCTTCGAACAATCAAACTATACTACAAAAGGTTAAATTATGAAAGCGTGGATACTCAAAGGTTTTGGTCGTGGCAACCTTGAAATGTCAGACGTGGCAATCCGCAGGCCCCTTGAAAACGAGGTAATGATCAGGGTGAGCGCCGTTTCCCTCAATTACCGGGACAAACTGATAATCGAAAAGATCTATAATCCTGATATGAGTTTTCCACTCACGCAGGTGGCGGATGGAGTCGGCACCGTGGTGGAATGCGGCAAAAACGTCACCCGATTTCGGGAAGGCGACCGTGTCATGACGCAATACGCCACGCGCTGGATTGATGGCCCGCCGCAATCTGGTGAATATCTCCACACCCTGGGAAATACCATCCCTGGTGCGCTGGCTGAATATCTTGTGCTAAATGAGCAGGCGCTCGTTCTCGTGCCGGATTATCTGGACGATACCGAAGCTGCGACCCTGCCATGCGCCGCCCTGACGGCCTGGTATTCACTGGTGGAAAGAGGCAATCTCCAACGGGGAGAGACAGTGTTGGTACAAGGCACCGGTGGAGTGTCAATCTTTGGCTTGCAGATATCGCGCATGCTTGGCGCGGACGTGATTGTGACGTCGAGCAGTGATGCGAAATTGGAGCGCGCCAAATCCCTCGGCGCGACCCATACGATCAATTACACAACAACTCCCGACTGGGATAAAACCGCTCTTGAATTGACCTCACAAAAGGGAGTTGACCAAGTCCTGGAAGTCGCCGGAGGCGGGAGTTTGATCAAATCGCTGAATTCGCTCAAGGCTTTTGGCCACATAGCAATCATTGGTTTTCTCGACGATATGACCTCGGACCTTCCCCTCTTTCCGGTGCTGGCGAAACAAGCGACACTGCGCGGAATCTCCACCGGCCCGAGGCGCGCTCTGGAAAGAATGAATCAGGCATTTGCCCAATTTAAAATTCATCCGGTCATTGACAAGGTTTACTCATTTGAGGATGCCCTGGCTGCATACGACCATCTTTATCAAGGTGCATTCGGCAAAATTGTCATACGCGGCCCGGGCCATTAATCATGCGCCAGCCGACGTTGAACAATTGAAGGGCTGTGACCAAGTGGGACCGGCGGTGTTGCGTACGCTTGCATGCGTCACGCATCTGATTATTCTGAAGGCATGAAATTCCTTCGGCCTTTTCTGTGCGGCGCAGCGGCGGCGCTCATTGCGTGCGGCTGCTCTTCGACAGACCCAAAACCTATTTCCAGGCGGCAAGCTGAGGTTACCACGAAGGCTTCTTCCATGAGCAATGCGGTTGAGCAGCCAATCTTCCCGGTGATGGCGTGGAATTCTGCGCCGAATGATCCAGCGGTGTTGAAAAAGATGAAGGAATGCGGATTGACAGTGGCGGGATTTGTCGCGCCGGGAACGCTGGATGCGTGTCAGGCTGCGGGATTAAAGGGAATAGTCTGGGATGCGCGCACGATGGGATACGACTGGACGAAGGTTGATGCGAACGTGGCCAGGAGCAATGTGGCGAGCGTGGTCGCGGAAACGGGAAAGCATCCGGCCACCTATGGATATTATTTGCGCGATGAACCGGGTGCGGACTTTTTTCCAGGATTGGCAACGGTGGCAGGGTTCTTCAACGAGATGGCTCCGGGAAAATGGGCTTACATCAATTGCTTCCCGAACTATGCCGAGAACTGGCAAATGCACGCCACGAATTACAATGATTACCTGGAACAGTTCGTGAACACGATTCATCCCACGACGTTGAGTTACGATCATTATTCCATCATGGACGATGGTTCGTTGCGGGACGTTTACTGGTCCAACCTGGAGCAGATGAGTGCGGTGGCGAGAAAATATAATCTGCCGTTCTGGAACATCGTGCTTTCGGTGGGGTCATTCAATTTTCGGGAGCCAACGGCGGCGGACTTTCAGTTCCAGGTTTACAGCAGCCTGGCGTATGGAGCGAAAGGGATTGCCTATTTCACTTACTTTGCGCCGCAGGTGGGGAACTATCGCATGGCGCCGATTGACCAGTTCGGCAATGAGACGGCCAACTGGCACAACATGCAGAATGTGAATCTGCAGATTCAGAAGCTTGCCCCCACCCTGCTCCAGCTGAAATGCGATGAGGTTTATCATTTTGGTTCGATTCCAAGTGGATGCAAAGGGCCTTCGACCAACAGCCTGGTCACAACGGTTGGCGGACAGATGGTGGTTGGGGATTTTACCCATAAGGATGGCACCCGATATGTGATGCTGGTGAACAAGGATGTGCAGAAATCGATTCCGTGCGGACCGCAATTCCGGAAGGCTCCCAGGAAGGTGCTGAAGGTTTCCCCATACACGGGCGACCTCGTTGCGTTTGAGGGGGAACAGGTTTGGCTGGCTCCGGGCGCCGGGGTGTTGTTACGGGTGGAACAATGACGCGAAATCAGGCACGAAACTCTGCTTGGAATCCAACGACGTTGGGTCTAATGTAAGTCAAAACGCTGTTACAACAGCACCAAATGAGTTTGGAGGTATCCATATTAACCTTGGTCGCATTCGTGTGGGGGACGTTCTTTTATCGCGGCCACCTGCTCGGAGACGACGAGACTTATAACCGCAAGTGGCTGGTTAAGTGGACGATTAAAGGGGTGATTTTTCCTCTCGTTCTGTGGACGATTTTTAACTCAGGCATTTCGTCACGGTTGCCGCCGATCTTTACATTTTCAAACTCACCGAACTGGTGGATTCGGACGTCGGGACAAGTGTCACCAGGAGTCAGCATGGTGGCTACCTATTGGGGAGCAATCACCCTGGCCTGGTGGCTGGTGGTGGTGGTGATGCGTTCTGAAAAGGAGAGCCGGAAGGATTTTCTGCTGGCGAGTTTTATCTGGTGCGCGTTGGTGACACCGATCGCCGGCCTGATCCTTTATTCGGGCGGATTGCCGACGCTGGGATATGCTGCCGTGATCTGGATGTTGCCGCTGGTTCATTCGAGTATTTCACTCCTGGTTGAAGAGAAGACAGCCCCGATGTATTCGCGGGCGGTTGCGGCGATGAAGTTCGGCAAATACGCCGAGGCGGAGGTCGAAGTCATCCGCGAGCTTGAGAAATGCCAGACGGATTTTCAGGGCTGGATGATGCTGGCTGAACTTTATGCGAACCATTTTCATGATATCAAGGAAGCGGAGCGGACGATTTCCGGATTAATCGAAGAGCCGGAAATGACGGCGACGCAGGTGGCGATTGCGCTGCATCGGTTGGCGGATTGGGAACTCAAATTATGCGAGAACCCGATAGCCGCGCGGAAGGTGCTGGAACAGATTTGCAAAAGATATCCGGATACGCACTTGGCGAAGATGGCGTGGTTGCGAATCAACCAAATTCCGGAATCATCGGAGGAATACAAAGAGCAGCAAAAGGTGAAGACAGTGCGCATGCCGGCGCTGAGCGGTGGCCTGCTGGGGAGTGGCGATGGCGAAGCGCGGAAGATGGATGTGAATGTGGCGACGTTGCAGGCCAACCAATGCGTGGAAAAGCTGAAACAGGATCCCAATGATGTGGAGGTGCGCGAGCAATTGGCGCGGATTCTGGCGGAGCAACTGGGTTCTGTGCTGGCAGCCATGGAACAAATGGAGTTGCTCATCAGCATGCCGGAGCAGTCGGAGAAAAAGATCCCGGAATGGTTGAGCCTGATGGCCTCGTGGCAGATTAAATATCGTTCCGACCATGCGGCGGCGCGGAAGATTTTGGAGCGTCTCATTCATGACTATGCCGCGTCACCGCAGGCTTTCACGGCGCAGAGGCATATTCATTTGATGGAGGAAGAGGAGCGGATTCAAAAGCGCAAGGCGGCGGAGGTGAATGCGAAGCCGAAGGTGAGGTTGGCGGTTTAGTGTGCTTTTTTTAGCTGAACTTCCTGTTGCTGGGATTTTTTCAAACGCATTTAATAATTGACCTACGTGAGCCACACATCGAATCATCTTTTAACTGACGTTAACCTGGCAGGGATCGGGTTCTCAGAAGACGGACGAACCTTAACTATTGAGTTTCTGAACATGACGGATGGACAGCCGTGTGCCCGGTTAATCGCAAATGGCGTCATCCTGCTGCACTATCACAATATCTTCGACAGTGGCGATGGTTTGGCTGCCTATGTTGGAGAAGTGACCGTGCAAGAACTTGGAATGGATGAGTCTGGTTTGGTTTTGTCGCAACTCGGTTATGGCTTCCGTGGCAGTGGAATGGAGCGCCATAGCATGCTGATTCACATCGAGGGCGGAGAAGTTGCGGTGGACATTGTCTGCTCTGAGTATCATCTGATCGGCCATGCGTCGAATGGCTAATGGTTAATACCCAGCCTCAAACATCCCACTATAGAATTATAATGCACATAAACCACAGCCCCAAGGAGTCGACTATCGAGATAAGCAGCAAGTCTGCTGAGCCGTTGGAACTTGGAAATGCTTTCATTCGAGGCGATAAGTTTGCGATTAGCGCAGAGAAATCTTCGAAGCGGTTTTACCCGGAGGCTTTTGAGCGGCTTGTATTCCTGCCAGCGAAAGAAAGCAAAGCGCAATTGACGATCACAGTCGATGGACAACAACTGGTTCTTTCTGGAGGGATTGAAATGGCGAAAAAAGGTGGGCCAATCGATTTTAAACTTTTTTAGCGGCGAAGTCTTAGAAGGGCAGCACTTTCATTTGGACTATTTTGATTTTGAAGAGAATGGGATTCTTGCACCGACGAATTTCCATCTGATTTTTGCGGTGGCGACGGTTCATTAATTTAAATATTGCGGCCATGAAACCTGAACATCGAGAGCAAATCGTCAAGTTGCTGGAACAAGTAGTGACAAATGAAATCACTGCAAAACGCGCTATTGATTCATGGCCGAATATTGATGAGGAGCAAGACGCATTGATAAAGAGTGCGTGGCACGAATTATATCATTTTTACACTGATGAAGATATTCGCAAAAAGGACGCGGCTTATGACCAAGAACGCAGAGAAGTTATCAGTAAGTTTGTTCAGAGAATTAAAATGCAGACTGATAATTGAATGCTCGCGCTCAACAGGCCTGACTGGCCAATTAGGAAGAAATAATTTGGATCGTTGGTGATGGAATCGCAGATCGCCTCCGCGCTTGGCACGATGAATTGGATTGGATCGCAAGGGAGGTCAGGGAAGCGGCGCAGCGCGTTCCCTACCTTTCAATTGATTGCTGGCGCGGGGATTGCATCGCTGGTCGCTTACGCGAGTTGGGCGTGATTGGATTTGAATCCTGGGCCAGGTCAGTGCGGCGCGTACGGAGTGACGCGCCCTACCTGGACGGCTGGCGGTTGGACGGACTCATCTGGGCGCGTCCGCGGATAAGCTCGATGGGCCGAGCAGAATCACCGACGGTGCTTCAATTCCGGGGTCCTTCCGGACGGGCACCATTCCACACGGACACCGGCGTCATTCCACCAAGTTATTGATTGCTGGCGCAAAGGATGGAGTCGCGGGGTGCGTTCGCGTGCAGGCTCGATGGGCTGAACACGGTGGCCGACGAGGTTAGAATTCGAGTCTTTCCAGACGGGCACCAGTCTCATTCCACCGATTAATTGATTGCTGGTCGCTTACGCGAGTTGGGCGTGATTGGATTTGAATCCTGGGCCATGTCAGTGCGGCGCGCAGCGGAGTGACGCGCCCTACCTGGACGGCTGGTTGCGGACGGCATCGTAGATCGCCTACGCGTTGACCACGGTGAATTGGATTGGAGCATGAGGGAGGTCACGGAAACGGCGCAGGTCTTTCCAGACGGGCAATATTCCCTACCATAAATTGATTGCTGGCGCGGGGGATTGCATCGCACTTCAAATTGGACTTTCAATTGGTTGGGGCTGATGGGATGGTTTGCGGCATGAGATGGGGTGAATTTGCCGGGAGTTTGATTGGATTGTCATGAGCACCATGATTTCAGCGAGCAGTCCTCCGCGAAGTGTGCCGTTGTCCACGCGGTTGGTGGTTTTGTTTGGCGGGACTTTCTCGACATTCGGGTGGTTTTTCTTTGGGTTTGGGATGTTTTTTGTTTGGGCTATGGGGGTCAAGGGAGATTACACGTCTGCCTTTGTGATGCGGGGAAAGTTGGAAACTGCGAGTGCCGAAGTAACACAGGTTGACAGCACGAGTTACACGGAGGGAGGGGGCAGGCACAGCAGAGGCGTGCCCATTTATGCATACCATTATAAGTTTGAGACCGGCGGGACGGGCTTTGAAGGAATCTCGTATAGAACAGGAAGGATAGGCAAGAAGCCGGGCGGTCATATGACGGTCGAGTTTCCCGCAGGCAGGCCGGATCGCTCGCGAATTCAGGGAATGCGGCGGGCGGTATTTGGGCCGTCGGTGGCGATGGTATTCCTTTTTCCCATGGTAGGATTGGGAGTGGTGTTGCCGGGGCTTTGGCGGGGATTGAAGAATATTCGTTTGCTGGCCAACGGTGAAATGGCCGAAGGACGATTGGTCAGCAAAACGGCGACGAATGTGCAAGTTAACAAGAGGACTGTGTATGAGCTCACCTTCACATTCTGCGACTCGCAAGGGCAAGTACGGCAGGCATCCACCAAGACGCATCTGCCGGAAAGGCTGGAGGATGATCGGCGGGAAGTTTTGGTTTATGATCGCAACGATTACAAGTATGCGGCGCTGCTCGATAATCTGCCGGGTGAGCTTGCGTTGACGGAACGGGGTGAAATAAAACCGTGCAGGTTT
Source organism: Pedosphaera parvula Ellin514 (assembly GCF_000172555.1). Lineage (NCBI taxonomy): Bacteria > Pseudomonadati > Verrucomicrobiota > Pedosphaerae > Pedosphaerales > Pedosphaeraceae > Pedosphaera > Pedosphaera parvula. Next base: position 96,973 of record NZ_ABOX02000006.1, on the reverse strand, counting down.
GGGGCGGTGTTGAAGGTGATTCTGGTGCTGCTGCTCGTGTGGAGCGCGGTGGCAGGCGGATTTGTGGTGAAGCTTTTTCAGAAGTAAGCGGAATAGCATAACGAATGGGCAGTGATCGACATTGCAGCAAATGGAAAGTGATCAGAAGGCCAAAGGGCTTGGTGATTGCTGGTTTGGTTGTTGCCTTATTGGGCGGAGTGGCATGGCACTTCGCGAGTGATCCGGACATGCCTATTCAAGTTTTTGGAACCTTGGCGCCTGAAGATGTGAACCAATTGAAACGACTTGCGCGCCACGAAGCATGGCACAGGGCTTTTCCGGATTTCTCCTGGAGCACGATTCAGCAGCTCCCAAAAAAACTTAGACCGATAAGGGCTCACGTTTTCGTTATGCTGGTTAGCGACAATGGAGATGTTTCGGTAACAGCAACCGTAGAGCGTGGCGCAAATATAGGTAAAGGCCCAACCTACTCCTACCACTTTGCAAGGAGTTCGAATAGCTGGCGTTGTACTGGGTTTGCTGAAGTCGGTGTAGTACATATTGAGACCAAGCCGTTCGAGGTGGCACCAAACCCATATTCCAGCTTCTCATTTGAGCCAGGCAAACACTGATCCCGAATTCAGCGGTGGAAAAAACCGCTCCATGTTAACGAATAGGACTGAGCTTCTTGTGAGCGCTGATAATCCGCAAAGTGAGATAGGTTTCCTTGTCACCCGATTTTTCTGCGAGCAGGCCGACGATTCCGGCGCAACCTAGAAGCGGTGGTCGCGGCGGAGCCACAACCAGCGTGGTGATTAATGCCGGTTGGTCATTCAACTGGAGTGCGAGAGGATAAGCGTAACACGGTGTCTGCGGCGTCAGATTCCATTTTGAGGCGTCCATGGTGGTCACATATTGACTTTCAATCTTTAGATTCACGTCTACACCCAGATGACTCGCGATGGACCAGATGGATGGCAGTTTCACGACTTTTTCAAAAAGGGTGTCGAGCCCGGGCGTTGCCTGGACGAGTTGAACGTAGGACATGAGTGCGAAGTCCGCCCCGGCAATCGCGCGCTGTTCGGGCAAACTTAATTGCAAAGCAGTCATGGCCTTTTTGCCCTCAGCAACCTGGGCTTCGGTAAATGGCCGCCCACTCATGAGGAAGTTGCCATGCACATGGTTTTCCTTTATTCGGCAGGTCGCCGTACCGGCTTGATCCAGACCGAGAGCGAGAAATCCCTTGTTCAAGGTGATGTGCGCTTTCTTGTCTTGAAATTTGGGCGGCTTGCTCCTGCCAGTGGTTTCTGCGAAAGGACCGAGCAAGCGCAGGTTCACGGGTGTGAGGCCGTTGGTGAACTCCATTTTGTCTCCCGCGCCGACATAACAGACCGTCGGCGGACCGGGTTTACGTGCCTGTTCCTCAGCGGTCGGAGCGGCGACCTCGACATAGAGGAGCATTTGTGTTTTGTGGCCGCCCTTTTCGAACAGCGTGATCAGGGCGGTGAGCGAGTCGCCTGGATTGAGATTGTCCGTGTTGTCTGGTGTATCCATTCCCTCGATGGGAATGTTGTTGGTGCGTGCGGTTTCCATCAGCGATGGATAAAGTGCCACTGGCGCCAGTTTGTTGAAATCCGGTTTGATGTCTTCGCCCCTGAGTTGGACGGTCAGCAGGACGACGCAAAAAGCCGGTGCTATGCGATGGAGAAAGACCATAAATGTAACCCGAGAACACCTTGATTCACTGTCACTGCACGTTGAAGAGACAGGGATGCCTCTCGTTTGTTCAAATCTGTGCTGAAGCGAACCGATGTCCTCAGCCAGGATTGTTAGCTGTTAAAGTCGATCATATCATCAATAGCATACCGAAACCACGACCAGAATGAGTCGAATTCCTCCATGTTTTCATGTCCAGAGGAAGTATATGCATTTATAATTTTCACGGTTTCGCCGCAGCCTTTTTCAAGACAAACAACATCGTCACTTCCTCCGCGATGGGCAATCGGGAAAATCTCTCTTTTATATCTATCGCGAAGCGCCGGATAGACATTTAACGCAAACTGAGTGTTTACAAGTCGCCATGGTGCAAAATGCACAATGCCTTGTTTAACCAAAACTATGAACCCCGGTGGATATTCAAACCAATCGGGCAAATCAGCTTTTGCGGCAAAGTATTCGCTCTCTTCCTTCATGGGATTAAGCGCCTGGAAGGAGTGGTGGTTTGCCGTGGGATGAAAGTTGATTATCTGGCGGCGGAGGTTGGAGTTGTTGGACGACGCAGTAGGGAAGCATCATCGCGGCACCGAGGACTAGGTGAGCGAGAATTTTGGTGTGGTCTTTTTGCACCTTCTCCTGATTGGCCTTGATTTCGACTTTTGCGGGGTCAATCCATTCGAGGTAGGTGAGGAATTGATCGCGAAACTCGTCGTTGGGAAATCCGTTCCATTTTAGGGAATAGGATTGGCCTTCTGATTCCAGGGTCATGGTCGAAAGCGCGGCTTGGACGAACAGGCAGGTGAATTGGGATAGGAAAGCTTTTCGCTCGTTCAGGCTTAATAATGGTCTTCCCTTTCTTTTAAGACCGAACACCGGGAAAGCATTACTGAGAATCAGCAGCACAGCGACGCGATGGAGGGCGGTGGGAGAGGTGAAGTATTCGCGCAGGATGCGTCCTCCGACGGTGCTGATGTGGTCAAAATCCCCCTTCACTTCAACTGCATCAACTTCCACGGCATGACTGTGCTTGGAGTGTGTGGAATTATAGAAGTTTACCGATGCCTGAGCTATATGCTGAAGTGAACTGATGTCCTCAGCAGTATCGTCGCTAAAAATCCCCATTCCAGCCTAAAGGTATCAGGCTGCTGGAACGACTTTGGCAGCTCCGATGTGGAAAGTGTTATCGAGCGAACGCTTGATGTTCGCCGGAGTGGCGAGCGCAGAGGAGAACCGGAACCGCGCATTGACTCCACGCGAAATGAGTGCGGGCACCTTGGAAGGTGGTGTGGAGGACACTTTTAGTATGACCGTGGTGCTTTTGGTGTTTTTAGCCATAACATCCATTCTGGTTTTCGCGCCGTCTATATGCGTTCCTGAGCTCTTATTCGGTTTTAACATAACCACAGCTTCCAATGTGCTGTCAACTCTCTTAGGTTGCCATTAAAATGTCATTGTCCCAATTGGGGACATCTGGCGATCTTGATTCGCAATTTTATTTAAGCATTTCTTGTGCTGAGCCAAAAACCCGGGCAGCCAAGTCTAAACGAATGTAGTTGAAGGTTTTAGTTGTGCAATGGGGTATGGGGCTGTGTTGGAAGATCGCCACTACCATCCACTCAGTCCCACCAGGCACGAATTAGCTGATAGCCTGCCGGAATCTCAGGCGGATTTGCGAAGGACTCATCAGAAGAAGCAATCTCGTCTGGTTGCAATGGGCGGAATAATGGTTCAAAAACTGCCGCCGGTAGCCGGGTGACTATTAGGGCTGTGTCGGTGAAGGGCCAGATGCCGTCATAGGTTTCGTCAATCTCGGTGATGGCCAGATACACACCAGCGACTCGATCCATCTCCTCGACCTGTCTGAAGGCAGCGTCGAACGTGGCGATACCGGGATGTTCAATCAAGTTGCAGCCGATGGAGCCGTCATCGTCATTGCCATCGAAAAACTCCTGACGCGTGACGAGAACACGCGGAGGAGCCATGTCGGTATAGCCACGAGATTTTGCGATCTCGATGAGTTGTTTGCGTTTTGCTTTGTCCATGTGAGGAGACATTTATTACCGACTGATTATTAATACGCAATCTCCGGTTCACGTATTGGAATGGTTTATGAAAAGCTGATGTTAGAACCAACTTACGTTGAGTCGCTGCGGGAGTGAACGTGCCTGGCGGAAATTATTTGCGTCGTTGACCGCGTACGCGGGTGGGATCGTAGAGGGAAATTTGAGTCGCGTTACCTCGCGGGCCAGCGTGTAGCTGTCCTCCTCATCGCACTTGTGGTGGTGGCGGCTGATGAGGTGGTTTTGGCGCGGATCACACACGAGGACCTCGGCGACGTGCGGCCGGGCCACCTGGGCCAGCCAGCGGCCAAGCCCGCATTCCTCCAGGGCCAGCTGTCGGGTGGTGGCAGGAATGGCCTTCAAGTGTTGGCACAACTCGCTTTCGGTGGTGGGAAAGCGCCAGTGAGCGCGGCGCTCACCTGCGTCATCCATCCAGGCCAAAACACAAAAATGGGCATGGGCATCCAGGCCCAGCCACGCTATGCTTTTCTCGTTCTCTGTTTTCATAAGCGGACGATTTTTGGGGTTGATGGTGCAGCCGGTTTGTTTTTGAACAACAACCCAATGCTACCAGAAACTCAGGTCGTCCGCTTTTCAAATTACCTGCTACGCGAGATTGGATGGTCGCGGATTGGATTAGAGTGGTGGGTCGCGTACGCGAGTTGGGGCAGTGGCTAAAGAGGAATTGAAGTTTCAGCTTTACCTGGCGGCAGGAGAGATTCATTCTTCGCAATATGAACAAGGTTGAGGTGGTTTCCCCTCACGTCGAAGAGGCCTGATTATGAGTATAATTAATTTGGTCCGATCTTTTACGACCTCTTTAATCCGTTGCAACCCGACCTTTTTGGAAAAGGGGTCACAATAGCAGGAATATGGCATACTTCTTCGAACTCGCCGCTGAATGCGGTTCAGAAAGGGAGGCGGCAGAGGTCTTCGGAAATCATTTTGATGGTTTCCGGATAGTTCTGTTGGCAGCAAGCAAAGAACTATCGACCGTGTGTCAATTTGAAGTTTGGCAAGATAGCGAAGGCAACTGGTGGTGTATTGTGGTACCCTCTGGCGTAAGTCAAACCGGGAGGGAAGATAATGTCATTAAATCACAAAATCAGGTATTTGAGGTTGTTGAAGGCCTATATGAACGTCTTAAGACTGCTCCCGCCTTCCGCTATGCAGTTGTGGGCTTCGAGGTGATACCATTTGATACATATTCTGAGTTGGTAGAAGCGAAGGGGCCGGCCCATGAGCCTTTTGGGGGCTTGGTTCTCGATCAGCATCTTTGGGAGGAAATCGAACGCCCAAGCGGATACGTGAAGTTTTCAGAAGGTGCGTATTGGTTTCCGTTTCGAAAAGAGGACTTACGGTGCGGATAATAGTTACGGAGTAACGACGATGCTAAACGAGCAGATGTTCAAATAGCGGCTGTATAAAGGCGCAAAAAATGGCAGATCGGGAAAGAATAAATGGCAGAAACGGGAAAATCGGGAAATTTGATGGCAGGTCATTTGTGAGCCGATGAAGCGCGGTTTAAGGATGGAATTGGATGATGTTTCAAGAGAGCATCATGCAAGAGCCGATTGGGCTGATGTGTGTAAACAAATTGGACCGACCCTGGTTCGACCCTTTTCTCCAAAAAAGAAATAACGAATGGCTTGAAAGGTGACTCCTTAAGCCTCACTATTTTTAGCGAGCGACCTGAAAGACTGTTTCCGATTTTTGTTCCGTTTGGTTTATGGAAAGGAAGACTTTAATCCAGCATCAAAACATCTAACCAGCATGCGCACACTGAGCTCATTCATTCGCTTCGCCTCACTGGCCATGATTGGCTTCTCCACACTCGTCCTCGTTTTGGGCACCCTTCTGTTTCAAGCGGCCTCAATAACTGGAACGACCTCAAACTATACAGTACCGGTATCCTGGTCTTCCGTTTTGACCAATACATTGTGGCCGCCGGTTCGGCTGCCGTTCCTGCTGCTGTTAGGCGTGGTGATTCTCGTTGGTGTGACTACGTTCACATACTTCCGCATGCCGCGTCTACCTGCTGTCATTGTGCTATTTGGGCTAGCCATTTTTGGTTTCCTTTTCGGTGGCGGACTTGGCTGGTTCTTTCTCACGCGCGAGTTTCAACACTATCACTTCAATATGGATGCAGAAAAGCTCGGCGAGCACTGGTTCTCCTACGAAAGCATCGTCCTCTGGTCCTTTGCGACAGTGGCATTGGCAGTCCTGCGCATCTTTGCCGGGACGCAGAAGAAAGAAGCAATCGCTTGATTGGAATTTCAGCTTTATTTTGCGGAAGGAGAGATTCATCCTCCGAAATATGAACAAGGTTGAGGCGGGTTCTTTGATGTCGAAGGGGAGTGAACATGAGCATAAAGCCCCTGCCTTCAGTAAACGAATATTTGGCTGGAGGCGCTTTATTTGGTGGCCGTTCGCCACACTTTTTATTTATTTTTTAAGCGCCGGACCTATCGCTATGTTGGACGGAAGAGGTGTTTTAAGTATCACAAACTGTGAACCGGTAATCGCGTTTTACAAACCGTTTGGATGGGCATATGACCACACGGCGTTGCACAAGCCTCTGGGCATATACCTGCATTTATGTAGTTCCAATCAATACAATGAAAATGGCGATCGCGCTGGAGAGGAAACTCACGCACCCACCGACTAATACTGGATCGCGCAGCAACATATCTACCAACGCAGAGTATTGTTGCCTGGCGGTGGGATTGTATGATGGACCGCGTCCGCGGATAAGCTCGATGGGCTGAGCACAACTACCGACGGGGTTAGAATTCCGGGTCCTTCCAGACTGGCACCGGGCCCTACCTGGAAAGCCTGCATCGCAGATCGCCTACGCGGTAAGCACGATGAATTGGATTGGAGCGCGAGGGAGGTCACGGAAGCGGCGCAGCGCGTTCCCTACCCGATAATTGATGGCTGGCGCGAGGACTTGCATCTTGGACCGCGTACGCGGATGGGATCGCGGAAGGAAGATTTGAGTCTCGTTACCTCGACTCCTACGCCATATTGATGGTCGCGGATTGAATTGGAATCGTGGGTCGCGTACGCGAGTTGGCGTGAGGGATTGATGGTTGGTTGGAATGGCTACCATGGTTAGATGTAGGCGCCGTCGAAGTATTCGGAGCAGCTGAGGGTGCAGCGGTCCTGGTCGTCGTAGGTGAATTCTTCGATGCGGAATAATTTCTGATTCCAGGCGGGTTGGCTGCTGTGGGTGACGGTGATGACGTCGCCGGGTTCGAGGGCGAGGCCTTTGATGTTGGTTTTGAATTCGCAGGTCCAGCGGGTGTTTACTTCTTCGCGCAGGATTTGTTCACCGAAACGTTCGGCCTGGGGTTGGTCGGTGACAGCCGGGACGCGGAGGGTTTCTTCGACGATACCGTTGTCCCCCACTCTATCGGCGCGAGACTGCTGGTCATTGATATCATCGCGGATGATTTCGGTTTCGGCGTTGAGAGTATCGGCGCTGTGGAAGAAGACGTGGATGCGGTTGCAGCGGCCTGAACGGTCAATCTTCTCGCTGCTGAAGCTGTCGGCAAGGATGTTGGATTCGTCGAAGTCCATGACGCTGGTTTCCGCCTTGCGGGCTTTCATGACGAATTTGCCCTGGCCGAGAAAGAGATAAGCATAGCAGGAATCCAACACGGCGCGGATGTGATCCTGGATAGGCTTTTTGGAATCGAGGATGTAATTGCATTGGTAGCGTGGCCTGGTATAGGTGCCGCTGGAATTGACCCAGGTAACGGAGGCATCGCAATAATCCTGCAGGGCATCCGCAGCGGGCCAGTTGATTTTCGATTCATCAAAGCCTTTGCCACGCAGTTTTTCCGTGAGCAGATAAACGAGATGGACGGCCGGGTTCGCAGACCAGACACGCGGGTAACAGGTGTAGGTGATGCTGATGGTGGCGGAGCTGGCCGGGGCGGTGATGAATTCCACGAAGCCCTTGGTTTTGTTCAACTGATAAACATTGCCGGTCTGGCTGGTGGCGCTGATCTGGCTGTAAGCGGTGCCGTTCACCGTCAAATTGCTCACATCCTTGATGTCCCAATGGGCGAGCTTGAAACGCACTTTGCTGCCATCAGCGCCGGTGAGAGATTCGCCGGTAACTGTGGTGACCGTGAAACCATTGGCGTCAAATTTTCGAAACTGCCTGCCTTTGACGGTGACATTCAAATTGAAGCTGGGGAACTTGGTGGAATCAATGAGGCGAAACACCATGTAAGCGGAACCGGAGAAGCCATAGACCGGGAATCCACGGTCGAAATGGGCGCGCACATCGTGAGCGATGGCGATGTCATGTTGCCCGAAATAGTTGGTGAAGCTGGGGCGATTGAGATCTGCGCCAATCGTGCCGCTGACAGCATTGGTTTTGTCCTGAATCGGGTTCTGGTATAATCCACGATCCGGATTGGCTTTGTAGAAGAAAGGATTGTTGTATTGCAAGCCGTTGATCTTGGCCACGACACCATTGGCCGTGATATCTTCAATCGGCCCCGAGCAGAGGACCACCACCTTGTTGGCTTTTTGCTGCGTGGTATCAGTCGGAGTCTGGCTTTTATCGATCAGTGACTGGAAGGGAGAATTGCCGGCAATGGTGACCGCGCCGAGGACATCAGGCAAGGGCAGCTCGCTGGTGGATTGAGTGAAGAGAGAATCGAAACCATAACGGCCGGTTTGGTTGCGGAGCTGGCCGAGCTTGGGACGCAACAAAAAGGCGGAAGCTGCTGAAAGTGCTATGGAGATCACCAACAACGCGACTATTACCCAGTCGATAGGGTCACCCAAATGTTTATCTCGTAAAGCCAGACAGAGAGTTTCGGCATCCCTGGCGCTGATGGCACCGGCAACTTTCAATCCGATTCGCTCCATAAGGGTGGTGCCAGTCTCCATGCGTGAAACCGAGCCCTTCAAGATATGCAGGTAACGATTGTCTCCCAGGTAAGTGGCCACGTGGCAGACCCGGCCCGATTTGCCGACACGGAAAAAAACGACGTCACCGCGTTCCAAGGCACCCGCTTTATAAATGGGATTAAACAGCTTTTCCGCATCCGGTTCCGGGCCGGTGGGTGGCACGGTGAAGTTGAGGCCCATTTGTTCCGTGAGCCAGAGCTGGGCGAGGCCGGCGCAATCGAGGCCGGAACGTGAGCGCCCGCCATCCTTCCAGGGAAGGCCGCAATAGGTTTTGTCGATGAGTTGCATAAATTTTTTTAACCGCAGATGGACGCGGATGAACACAGATGGGACCGGGACACCCTGAAGGGTGGACAACATACGGTCGCGTGATCTTGCAGTCGCTTTTGTTTTTATCCGTGTGCATCTGAGTGCATTTGTGGTTAGCGAATGACGGTTTCAAAGGGCATGGAGTCGAAGCCGCCGAAGTTTTCCCAGTTGCCGCGCGCGGCACAGGCGTTGAATGTTCGGGCACAGCCGCGTTCGATGATGAAGGTATCGCCACTCACCGGAGCGATGGGCAACGGCGCGCAGATGAGTTCACCCAGGTAGCTCTCACGCACTGCCCGGCTGACATTACGCAGGCCGGCGGTGGTGGTGTTGCCGGCAAAAGTGATCTGGCCGTCCTGCCAATAGTGGCGTGAACCGGCGTAGGCGGAAACCTGCTTGAAGAGTGAGAAACGTTGCGTGTCCGACCAGCGAGTGCGCACGCAAATCCGCCAGTAACGGGCGGTGCTGGCAATGGGCAGGAGCACGTCATAGAGCTGACCAATGCCGGGTGGCATTTCAAAGTAGCCTTCGAAGACGGCGCCAGTGCTGAAGTCACTGGAGCTGTTGGAATAAAAGAAGATGAGGCGCGGCAGTTCCTCGCGATCTGAATCACTACGGCCTTGAAGCTGCCACAATTTGGGCGAAACTGGTGTGGTGCCGAAATCAATCTGGATGTAAGGCGTGAGCAAAGGACTTCTGCGCCCGTTCATGGTGTCCGGAAGCTGCCAGTAACCCTGGATGTTGGCGCCCCAATCGCCGGCCGCGGGCGAGAGCCGCCAGAATCCGGGATTGCCAGACTTTACCTGTTCGGGGCCGAAGCCGCTTTGAGCCGTGGCAGTGACCAGGTTACCGGTGCTGCTGACCAGTATGGCAGTTCCTCCCGAGGTAGCTGAAATCTGGTAATAGCCATATTGAGTTTTCACAACATAGTAGTAAACATTGGCCGTCAGACCGCCCGGCATCGCCGAGCCATCGCCAGGTACTCCGGTGATATTGAACTTTACCTGTTGGCCGACTCCCAAGGAATGGCTGCCGCTGGAGAAGCCAAAATAGGAAAATGCCGTATTAAAGGGAGTGGCAGGAAAGATCGTCCAATCAACAGGGACGCCCGCCCAGGCGGTATCAAATGATGAGGCAGTAAACGAAGCGTCCGGGCGAGCGGCCACCAGATCGGTGCCATAGCTGCCGGAGGTGCCGGTGTCCTCGGTAAGGCCGGAACTTTTGACATTTGCGGTGGTCGATCCGGAGCCAACCGTTTTGGTTTTATAATTGGGGGAAAGAAATCGGATCATGGTGCATTGATCATCGCCCCAGTTGAACCGGCAGTTGGCGTGCATGTTCTCACGAGGGGCGAGGACGTTGAAAGTGCCGAAATCATTGCTGACGGTGAACGTCAATAATGCGTTGGTGACTTTCACGGAATCAATCGAGCCTGAGAAAATGATGGCGCAATCGTCGGCAGTGGGATTGCTGACAGTGGTGCTCACCTTGCGGATCACGACGGGAACCGCTTCCCAATCCACATCGGCCAGCATTTGTGCCCATTCACTGGGAAACATTGCTGGCGGCGATGGCGAGCTTGTCGTTGGTGAATTTGTTGGAGCCTTTGATAATTTGACGTTTGAGCGGCCAAAAGCTGTAGTTTTGCGCGTTGCCCCGGGTGGCCGGGGATTCGGGAGAAACTTTCGGCGTGAAGAAACTCAGGCCGGCGGGATTGCTTGTGAGGCGCAGAACGCTGGTGGGGCCAAAGGGTGTGGTGATGGTGCTCTTTAAATAGAAATCGTAGAGCTCGCACCAGCCGCTTTGGGTGGCATCGCGCTGGGTGGTTACGGGAGAGGTGAGGGATTTCATGGTCCGGTGTTGCGGGTTGCGGGTTAAGAAATAATCGAAAGGCCGTATTGATAGCCGAGCAGGTTATGCAGGGCTTTGATTTGGTCGACAGTCAGGGCGGTGTTGAAGACCATGACGTGGGCCATGTTGGCGTTGGTCACGGCAGCAGCCGGATTGGCGGGGTAATTGTGGCTGGGAGAAGTGCCGAACACTGCTGGCCCTGGTTGATAGGCGCGGCCCACGCCATCGGTATTGGGAATGGCGACGGCATTCACATACATGCTCGCACCATCCGCACCGGTGGGGAAAGTTACGGCAATGCTGCGCCAGGTATCGGGCGGATCGTTCACAAACCGGCAGGTGTAGAAAGGTTCATCGGTTCCAATCCATGGGGCGTAGTAATTTTCCGCACCCAGTTGCAGACCAATGCCTTTATTGGTGCCTTCGACGCCGAGAGAAAAAAGCAGCTCCCGGTAAACGGCAACCGGCGAGGAATGACGGCAGAATGCAAAGATCGTGCAGCCCGGTTTCCCAGCTGCCAATTCAACGACCCTGGGGGAATCAGACCAATTGCCACCAGTGAAGGAGTAGGATTGATACTGTGAGGCGCTGCCATCCAGGATCAATGATGAGCCGGCAGTCCAGGTGCCGGGATAATGTTGATTGGCGGAATCGTAAACTGCAGGTTCGGTGATGAGGTTGCCAGCGTGGCTTAAATAGAATTCCCGGTTGGCATCATACCACAAGATGGGCGCGGAGCTCGCTGCCATGGAGACTTCATCCCATTCCGGCAGGGTACGAATGGCAGCCACTTCGTTCAGGGTGATCTGCGTGTTGAAGAGCACGCCGTCGTGGTCATCGGCCAACGTGCTGGCGAAACGGACGCTGGCATTTCCTTTGCGGTTCACATTATCGCGATACCAGAAGGAATCGAACATGCCGCTGCGCTGGCTGTAGAAACTGCGAAGGTAGCGGTATTCCGCCAGCGTGAGCGGGCCATGGGTGATGTCGAATTTGCGTTTGAAGTTTTGGGGTGACCAGAGGAGGCGGGTCATCGTGGTGCCATCTTCAAATTGATCGGAGACCACCGTGTTTAGCAGGGTGACCTTTTGTTTATCGATGATACCCAAGGGGTAGATAAAATTGGACATAGGATTTTCAGTTGTCGGTTTTCAATGGGACGCGGGAGAAGGAGTGGTGGGTCGCATACGCGATCTGGATTGTAGTTTGATTGGAATCCCGGGCATTGCTAGTGCGGCGCGCACGGAGGTCCTTCCGGACGGGCACCACGCCCTACCTGGTTGGTCACCGTGTTTATTAATGCGGAGGACATGGTAAGTGTTCAGCGTTGGAGTTCAGGAGAACACGCTTTTGACCTGGTTGCGGATGGGGGTGTCGGTGGCGAGGTCAGAAGCGACGGCGACGCGGGCGCCCTGGATGGAGTTTTCGATGATGCGGGTTTCGTAGGCGGGATGAGGAGTCAATTCCACCACGATGCGGCCATCGGGCTGGTTAGTTTGACGGCTGACGCTGAGGCCGGTTTCACTGACGCCAGCGGTCATATAGCCGCTGGCAGCAAAGGTGGCTTTGCCGCTGCCTTGCACCATGCGGCTGAGATTGGCCTGCGAGAGAACGGCGAGTTTTTCCGGGCCGACATTGCCAAGTATGACCGGCATGCCGTCGATGTTTCCCATTTGAGGTTTGGCCATGACGGTCATGACTTCATGGCCGGCTTCACCGGCGAGCACATTGAATTTGGGAAAGTAGGTGGGGCCGTTGACGTCGTTGACGCCTTGAACCCCGGCCGCGGCGAGCATGACGCCAGTGGCGGCGGCGGTGAAAGGAAACATGCCCCCTTTGGCTGCGGGACTCGCGGCCTGCCCACCGTCCCCAAAAGCAAGCACTGATTTCAACGCATCGAGGATCAGCATTTGCATGATCATCTCCGCTATTTGAGAGAGGAAACTTTTGGCAAAATCCTTGAAGGCGTCGCCGGCAGATTTTGAGCCATCAATGATGGACATGAAGGCATGGGAAAGGCCGCTGGCAAAACTGTTTTCGGCCGTCACAGCGATCTTTTTCACTTCGGCATCAATGTCCTCAAAGCTCTGCTTCTGCGCCTGGTTGTTTGCCTTTATCTTTGTGGTGGTCTGATCTGTGGCCGTCGCGATGGCAGTCTGGGCTGCTGCATTTGCCTGTTGCTCATCGGCACAGCATTGTTCGGTATCTTGCTGACGCACCTGCAGGTTTTCCTTTTTAATTTCGGTTATTTTTTGCTCGGTGGCTTGTGCCTGCTGAATGGCGGTATCGGAACCTGCATTGGTATCCAGTGGAATGGGCAACTGCGGCCCAAGTGGATCCTGCACACCAAAGCCGAAGTCGCCCACGGAAAATGGATCTGTCGGGTCAGCAGCAGAGGCGGTGGCAGCAGTTGAAGTTTTTGAAGCGGCAGAAAATCTTTGTTGATTTCGGACCAGGCCTTCGCGAACCGATTTCAGAACCCTCTGACGACTTTCCAGATCAGTCTGGCTGTCGCCCGTGTCCTGGAAGTTATCACCGATCAGGCCAAACCATCCCGCGACCTTATGCTTTTCCTCCGGATGTTCCTGGAGATATTTTTGAATTTCATTCTGTAATCCCTGACGCTGTTTATCAGCCCCTCCCAATCCCTGGTCCACCGAGTTTTTCTCCTGATCAAACGCCTTTTTCATGGCGACGCCTTCCTGCACGGCGCGGATGACTTGAATGGTAGCCGCAACGGTGATGGCGATGGGAATGGCCTGGGGCAGAGCGCCGAGAACACCACGCAATGCGCCGATTTCTTGAATCGCGGCGCCACTGGCGAGCTGCCAGCCCATCTTGAAAGTGTTAATGGCAGCGGTAGTGGCAGCGACACCCGCCGCAAACTCGATAAAATACTTGGCGTATTCGCTGGCCTGTGATCCCTCCTTGAACAAATCGGAGGTTTGGTTTAAGAGCAAGGTCACGCCCTCGATGACAGGTTTTAAACCGTCGGCAGCGAGGCCGCCCAGCGTGGTTTTGAAATGTTCCCACGCCTTATCGAGATCTTCCACCTTGGCACCGGATGAATGGTCGGCAGCCTCGGCCATCCCTTTGAATTTGGACTCAATCAGCTCGGCTGCCTGGGAAAGATTTTTGCCCTGGCCGGCAGTTTTATCGAATTTCATCCCCAGGTTACTCAGGGAACTTTCCTGCCCGGAAATTGCCTTACCCAAATCCTGTGCGGCAGTCACGACGTCCTTTCCGGTCCCAGCGGCGAAGTCCAGGACCGCCTTGGTCAGCCCGGGCATCTCCTCCTTCGTGGCACCGAAGGAGGAGAGCAGCGCCTGCACTTTCATGATTGTCGTATCGGACGCGGTGGTGACGCGACTGAGGGCTTCGGCTTGTTCCTGCAACTCCCGGGAGTAGGATTGCGAGTATTGTCCGGAAAGGCGAAGGGCACCATTGAGCTGGTCCACCACCTTTTCATGAGCGGTGTACATCTCCATCAGCTTATGAATGCCTTCCAGCACTTTGATCGCGGATTCCGCCTGCTCCTTCATTTTCTTGAAGGCTTCCTCGCTAGCCTTGGTCTTCTTCTCCAATTCGGCAAGATCGTCTCCTGCCTTCTTCGCGCCATCGCCCGCGACCTGCATGGCAATATTTATTTGTGTATTATAGGTGTTCATCCTTGTCCTTATTTATGTCATCATGCCCATCCGCTTTTTGATCCGCTCCAGGCTGGGTGGTTCCCAGGTTTCGCCGGTTGAAGGTTGGGAGTTGTCGGTGGAAAGATCCCGCAACTCATTTTCCATTTGGTGATATATCTGTTTGATGCCGTCGCCGGTCATGCCGCTGCAACTGGCGATGATGACGCGTCGGAGGTCGAGTTGGATTTGCCGCTCGCGGGTGAGCTGGAAGTAGATTCGCAACTTGGGAAGTGAGAATCGTCTGACTTCGCAGGACTGGAATCCGGCAGCGACGAGAGCGAGTTCGGCACGGAGTCCGTCGAGGCCATCGCCTGCATCAGCCGTTCGCCCACCTGCAGCATTTTTTTTTGAAACTCACTGCCAAAGGTCAACGCGAAAGAGGTGGCTTCGACCAGGGCACCGAACTCGGGAGTCAGGCGGCCGAGAAACCGTTCCACATCCTTTTGGAATTCCGCGGGCAGGCAGGCTTCGGTGATGACCAGGGGATTTTTGGTCTGTGACAATTTGAACGCGATCTGCTGTGCGTGGCGATAGGTCGGCGCGGTGAGTTTGATGTTTTCGCGTTTGCCGTTGCGGTAAAGTACTTCGAGTTCCTTGAAGCCGGCGTCGTGGTCGGCAATGGTGACGAGTTGAGAGTCGGTGGTTGAGAGTTGGGATTTCATTGTGGTTGAGAGTTGCGAGTTGAGAGAGGCAGGTTAGTCACTTCCCCGCCCTGGTTGTGGTTAGGAGAATTTTAATTGGAACTGGCTGCCGGCGGCTCCAGTCAAATCCGCTTTGACGATGTTGAAGGCCACTTGGAGAATGCGCACATCGTCACGGGCTCCGTATGGAAGGCCTTTGTATTCCGATACGAATGTCCCAGTGAACTGGTTGCCGGAAGTGGCGGCAGTCGTGCCGCCGGTGGTGACGGTGATGGTCTTCACATTGGAATTGCGCCAATCGGCCCAGAAGGGATTCGTTGCCTCAGCCACGCTTTCCGGGTCCAAGGTCCCTTTCGGGTCCATGCCGCTGATGACGAAGCCGGCGATGCTGTCGGCATCGATGGCGCTCTTGCGCAATTTGACCTTGTTGCCGAGATCGACGGTGAGCTGGCTCAGGACAGCGCCGTTGTAGGAGCCAATCGAAACGGATGCGGTGTCGAACAAGGGTGGTTTGGTCGCCAGGAAGGTGGTGCCGCTGGTGGGGAAGTTGTTGTCAATCGGAGCGACGTACTTGCCCGTGATGGAGATATCCAGCGTTACAATCTTGCCGGCCTCCCAGGTGATTTTTTCCACGTTGACCTTGCCGCCGACGAGTTTGTGCAACTTCAGGGCGGTGTACCAATAGCAGGTCACGCTGGGACCGACGCCGCTGTAAACTTTTGGTTGATAGACAACGTAACCATTGCGCGAACCGGTGGTGCTTTCCGCGGTGTAGGTGGGATTCAAATTTGCGGCTTGCAACAACGAATCGATTTCGATGGCATGCGCACTGTTGCCAGACGAAATGTCCGCCGTGGTGCCATCGGTGCGATTACCCCGGAGTTCATAACGGAACTTGAGGTTCACGTTCGGCATCGTGTTAAAGCCGACGAGATTGTCCAGGGTGCCGTCCATGAGTTTGCGATCGACGGGTGTCGATTGCACGTTCCACGAGACGGAATCGCCAATGGGAGGAATGAGATTCGCTGCCAGAGTCGGCACCGCGTCGGTGCCGTAGGTCGATTCAGCTTTAATGGTCAATAGACCGAGTGAGGTGATTTCCATGATGATTTCCTTTTGTGTTGGTGGTTTATAAGAAATAAAGGCTGATGAGCGAGCCGCCGTTGCGAACGAGATTGTATTCTACCTGATGAATGCGCAACTCGTCGCGGCCGGTGTAATTCACGCTCTTCAGTTCGGCGGCGTTGAAGCTTAGGCTAAAGTTGTTCCCGGGTTGAGTTGAGGACATAACCGCTATGGGGATGAGGGTTGAACTTTTCCATTTTGCCCAATATGGCTGAGAAGTGATCGTCGTCGACTCCGGGTCCAGGCGACCTTTTGGTGCGCGTCCGGCAATGACAAAACCGGCGACACCATCAGGGCTGGATAAGCTCTTGCGCATCTTGATTTGGTTGCCGAGCTCAAACTCAAACTTGTTGAGGATGGGGAATAAGCCACCCAGCGTGAACATCGAGCCATTCACCAATGGTGGTTTGATGCTGTTAAAGGAGACCCCCAGCGGCAGCGCGGCATCCACAACCGACGAATACTTGCCGATCACAGTGAACTCGAGGATGAACATTTTGCCCACCTCGCAAGTCAGTTTCAGGTCCACCTTGCCGCCCACCAACCGGTGCAACTTCTGGCCGGACCACCAGCAGCAGGTCACGCCCGGCCCGGCATCCGTATAAATGGCGGGCGTATAACCGACGTTGCCATCGCCAGCCTCATACTCTGATTCCGCAATATAAGCCGAGCTCAAATTGGCCGCCTGGAGCAAGGGATCGATTTCAATGGGATTAGTGCTGTACCCGTTTTGGATCGTGCCATTGCCACGCAACTCATAACTGAACTTTAACGTGACTTGCGGCATGCTGTTGAATCCCGCAACACGATCGAGCGTGCCATCCATGGCCTTGCGATCGGTTGCGGTGGACTGGACTTCATACGTCAACGAATCCCCGACGACCGGGATGACATTGGACCCGCCAGGCGCAGCATCCACCCCGTAAGTAAATTCCTGTCTGATGGCCAAAAGGCCGATTTCTGTAATTTCCATATATAACGTGAGTTTGGATTGGGAACGGTTAATGAGTTGTGTTGCGTGTCTAATAAGTCGTGGTGGGATCACCCAGGATGCGGCGGTATTGGATGGTGTACATGACCAGCGAGCCGCCGAGTGGCTTCTGGACTTCGCTGATGAAAGGGACTTCTTCGCCGCCATCGACGATTACGGCGAGGCCGCCCAGTTGGAGATTGCTTTCGAGCAGGCGCTGGACCTCGGGTACCAAGGCATCCTTCGCGGCGCCCAAATCGCGCTGGCTTTCCACGAGCACTTTGACGGCGATGTCGAAGTGGAAGGTGCGACCGCGCGTGTCCTTGTTGGTCAGGCGTTCGGGGCCGTCGTAGATTTGCAAAGCGGGACGTGCCGGGGCGTTGATGGTTAAATCGACTTCGCGGGTGATGCTGCGCACCAGGCCGCCCGCATGCATCGGTTCCAGCACCGCGAGCACCTTGTCCATGATTTGCTTTTTTATTGAGTCGCTCATTGAAATGAAGTGTTGAAGGATGAAAGTTGAGGGTCAGAGTTCCTTTTGAATTTCGGCCATGATCAAAGGCATGGCTTTTTCCAATCCAGGTGCGATGAAGGGGCGGCCGTTGTAATCGACGCGGCGTTGATGGGGACGCACAAGCACGGTGCCCGCGCTTCGGCCAGCGACGTGAGTTTGCTCCCGGCCGACGAATCCGCCACGCGTGGTCGCGAGTCGGGAGAGTCTTCGTTCAAAGCCGCGCACCTGTTCCACTCCATGAAAGCCATACTCATGAAAGGCCGCGTAGGGCGCCTCGGAGCCAAGGGTTCCAATGACCTGGTTGCCATCAATTTCCACGATGCTCGTGATGCTGTTGCGCAGCCGGCCGGTGACGGCATCAAGTTTGGTTGGGCGCGGGCCGCTCAGGAAGTCTCGTTGCACGATGCTCACGGCCATTTGCAATCCGCGCTTGAGACCGACCAGGGCGTTGGCCTGGATCGTCGCGTCCAGTTTGGCCAACTCTTCGAAAAGCAGTTCGCGGCCTTCCTGTTGAATTTTTGCATCGATCATATTGCCTCCTTTGGGTCCGGTTGATTACATCATGAACCGCTCGTAGTTGCGCACCACGGCCTGCACATTTGGCAGCAGATCCAGCGAGCGGAATTGCTGGATGCTGCCGCCATCACCCGAGATGGAAATGAGTCCGAGCTGATTGCGGCGCTGATACCAATACGCGGCCTGCTCGATGACGGCTTGTTCCAAATCGTCTGGCAGCGCGGTCTGGTCTGCGTTCACGGGATTTCCGGGCAACACGTAGCCGCCATTGAAGATCACGCGTCCCAACTGGCGATAGGAGCCGAGGGGCGATTCGAGTTCGATCACGCTGCGTGCCGGGCTGATGAAGTATTGCGGTGCCGGAAAGTCGAACACCCAGCCCTCGGCTTCGGAGGTTTTAATGGCGAACCCGGTGACAGCGTCGACGGGATAGCGGTCCACGCAGATTTCGGTTTCACAGGCGCGGAAGTCGAAGGTGGCGCCGGTCTGTCGTTCGAAGGAACGATTGCATTCGCTTTCGATGCGCTGGGATAAGCCCCTGAGGGCATTGGTCAGCAAGGCATCGTCTTTGGTGTCGAAAGCATCCAGGCCTAAGCGGGCTTTCAAAGTGGTAAGTTGTGTAAGTGGGGTCATGGGAATTTTGGGTTAGGGACAGGTGACGTGTATTATTTTCTGGAAATGGTTATCTATGGCCTTATGCTCAGGAAATGGGCACAGGAATTAAAAACTACGCTCGCTATCAACTTAAAAAGCTCTCTGGCAAGCTTGAGTCTCATTTTCAAGGCGGGTATGAGGAATGGCGCGCAAAACGCATTCAGATGATCCTCGATCACTACGGCCATCAGTTCTTTTATGGAAAGACGCTTTTGGAGTTGGGTGCCGGTCATGGTGATATTGGCCATTTCTTTTCCATGCTCGGCGCCAAAGTCACGTGCGTTGAAGGGAGGAAAGACAACACCCGAATGCTGGTTCAGCGCTATCCAAGTTTGAAAGCAATCACTCACGATCTGAACCAAGGACTTCCTTCCAAAGAGCATTATGACATTATTATTCACTTTGGAGTGCTGTATCATTTGCAGACACCAGAGCGGTCCTTGCGTGAATCTTGTCAGTGTAGTGACCATTTGATTTTGGAAACCGAATGCTCGGACTCTGATGATCCGCAGTTCTTGCCTAAAGCCGAAGAGACTGCCTACGTTTATGACCAAGCCGTTGACGGAGTTGGATGTAGGCCCGCACAGGCGTGGGTTGAGAGAATTCTCAGCGAGGAGCGTATGCAATTTGAAAGGTTCTTTGATGCTCGACTGAATGCGTCTGGCCATTTCTACGACTGGCCTCTCAAAAACACCAAGCAGTTTCCGCGCGGCCAAAGGAGATTTTGGTTTGTTAAACATGTTTAATCAGCTGTTTCTGTGTACCTCATCCAGGTTGAACCGTTGTAAACACGAAGCCCTGGTGTGCTGTCTGTCTGATAAATAGCCAGACCAGCAACCGGAGAAGAAATAGCGTCCCGCTGGGCTTTCGTCAGGCGAGGGAGCAACAACCCCTTGGTAGTGGATTGAATGTCCACCTGGGCGCATGTTGTATTGGGAGTGCCTCCAAATCCAACTGAACAAGCGTTGGTAAATCGCGCAAATGTCCCGCCTGAGTCAAACGTCAGCTTGGGCAATCCGCCAACATCAACGTTCAAATTATAATTTTGAGCGTCGAATCCAGTCGCGTTGAGAGCAATATCAATTGCAGGATTTGCGGGAGTGCCCTTAGTGTTAAAAAGTGTTCGGTTGATTGTAGCAGTCTGAGTTGGATCCAAGTATTGCGTGTTTAGATGGCCATCGGTTGTGGTTATCGGATATCCACCGCCACTTAACACTCCAGTTCCAGCTCGAATGATACCTTGCACATAGCTATCCCCATTCTGCCTGGTTTCTCCTGTGGATTTTACGCGGTAGGTCACTCTTGATACATCGTCGGTTGTGGTGTTGGAAGAGTATCGCACGAAGTCGCCAGAAAGTTTTTCCATTCCGGAATATATGTAACCGCTGCCAGCGAACAGAAAGCTGCTTAATGTACCGTATGATTCGAGATAGTTTAGTTTGACATATATTGGGCAGGCGGAATTCCCATACCCCATTGCGCCACGCTCACCCAATCCGTCAGCGTCGCACGAATCCCAAGCAGTGGCAGAAAAGTGCGTTCTGCATTGGTTTTTCCAGCGCATAACGTTGTCAGCAGGGGATGATAATGTTGCAGGGTCTTGGGTTGCTCCGGTGCCATTGACGATGAATTTAAACTCTGCAACATCGCGGGTTGGGTTCATGTGGGTTGGGTCACCGAACTGGCATTGTCCGTAAAATGCAAATCCACCCTGCCAATCACCTTGAGATGTAGATTTAGACCATACAAGATATGGAACTCCACCACCATTATCCATTAGCCCTAGTTGTCTAACGTACGAGGGTGTTGCTGCGGCAAATCCTCCCCATGAACTACCGGACTGGATTAGCGGATACACCCCAACCTTTTGTGCCGCCGCACTCTTACTCGCCACATCACTAAGATTATTTGCAGCTTGTAAGGCGGCCGGATCGTTTGCCCTTAGGGGGTTGCCGTCCAGGAGTAATCCGCCAATATTGTCCGCGGTGAGTTTGGGGTTGGAGCCGCCGCCTAGATAAATGCCTTGCTGAGCCCAATAGGGCACGGAGGAAGCGAGGACGGTTTCGCCCAAATCATCCATGTGCAGGGAGGCGCTCGCGAACTGGTAAGGGACAGAGTAATCGTATAATGAAAATTCCAACGAGGGCCAGGTTCCATCATTTGCGGCCTGGATGGTCACGGGGTTGGTGGCAATGATGCCGCCGGAATTGGCATTTGGCTGCCATGGATTCAACGCGTTGAAGATGTTCGTGGCATCCGGCAAACGCGCGACGCCGGTCACCCAGGCACCGTCGCCGCGCAGAAAGGTGTTCGTGCCTGCGGTGCCACTGCCGAGTTGCGTCGTCGGGACGTGTGCGCTGCCGTCCAGTGCCGGGTAGCCGTTTGTTTGCCCTTTGTTCAGTTTGAATTCATACGCGGGTGCGGCGGAACTGTTGTAGGCCAGGGCGGAGGTGATCAGTGTGCTCATCTGGAACGTGCCGGAATTCGTGGGGACGGTGATGACAAAGGAATCGCGCGCGGCGGCGCCGATGGTCACTTTGTAATCGCCGGCATTGAGAATGTTGGTGAATCCGCCGTTGGGGCTGCTGGTGATGGTGTTGATAGTGGAGGAAACGAGGTTGGTGCCGTTTACCTGCGGCGTGCTTAAGGGGGTGAAGGTGATGTTGGTGGCCAGTGGAAGGCCGGCGGTGTTGACAATGGTGCCGGTGATGGTGGCGCCAAGTGATGAGGATTGAGGATGGAAGATGGAGGATAGAAAAACGGCGGCCAGGATTGGCAGGAAAGTGGGTTTGTTCATTTGGAAAAAGATTTTTAATTTTTGGTTTTTGGCTAAGGCTTTGAGGCTTGTCGCGTTGGGGTCTGGGCTAATTGGGTTGCTGTTCGTTGCGCGGGTGTCGTCGTTGGTTCCGCTTCGGATGCATGAGCGGAGCTGTTTGAGATCGCGGGCCGAAGCGGGGGAATTCCTTGCGGGCTAACCACAGCCCGTTGGGCTGGGCTAAGATAAAGCCGGCCCTTTGGGCCTCGGGGACAGGGAGAAGTTTGATCCGGCTCACGCCGAGATGCTACGGAGTGGAACGATGGCTGCTGCGCGAAAGCTGGTGTGGGTTGCATTGGTTCAAGTCTCAATATTGATTTTAAAGGGGGCCGGCGGCGACTCGCGGCGTCGCCGGCCCGTGGGTTACCTACATACGCAGCCTAGCTGGCTGCCAATTGGATCGCGGCCATGGCGTCGGTGGCCATGGCTTCGACATCGAATCGTTCGAGGGCGCGGATGCCGATTTCGTCGGTGGTGAAATAGACGTCGCGCGAGATCTCCACGCTGAGCATGGAGCGTTCGCCGAGGAACCAAAAGCTGTGGTCGCCGAACAGGGCCTGCACCTGGTTGACGTGCGCATTTTGGTCATAGACCGGCAACACGCCGACCCAACGCACGGGGAAGCCGTCGAGCGTGGGTCCGCCGGGGCCGTTGGCGATGTAAGGCGTTACGGTGGCGGAGGTGTTGAAGGCCACCAGCAAGGCCTCCATCGAGGGATGGCAGTAGTAAGCGGAGTTGAAGAGCGCGGCACCGTTGACCTTCGCCCGCACGTTGCGGAAGTCGGCGATCGTGAGGTCGCTCGGCTTGGTTTTGGTGGTGGCGGTCTGCTGCACGAGGCCGCCGGTGACGGCATACTTGCCGATGCCGGAAATGTTGTTGTAAGTGCCGGTGCCGTCCGCGAGGTAACCGACGGTGTCCTCCCAGCGGGCGGTTTCACGGGCGACGTAGCGGGCGATGAACTGGCCCAGCGGCACGACGGCATCTTCGTCAATCTCGCTCGGGATGCGGACGATGCCGCCAGCTTTCTGTGCGGTGAAGGTGACGAAGTTGATCTGGGGCGACTTCTCAGGAATGCTCGCGCTTTGGTTGATGAAACCGAAGGCGGGCGAGGTTTTGAGTTGCGGCAACTTCACGGTGCCGACACTCATGGGATAGACGGTCGCGTACTTTCGGAACTGGCCGTATTTGTAAACCAGTTCGGTGACTTCGCCGACGTAGACGATGGGCAATGGGATGTCCGTGCTGGTGATGGCGGAGCGGGTTTCGAGGCCGAGCACTTCGCGGGCGATGTGCGTGATGGCATCGCGCCGGGGATTGCCCTGGAGTTTGCCTTGCACTTCGGCACCGGCAAAGGCGAGCGCGCCGAACCAACGGGCGCATTCCTCGGAGACGGCTTCACCGGCGCGGAGCTTGGGCTTGCCGCCGCCGTTCAGCTGCTGGCGGCGCAGACGGTCGAGGTCGCCGCGCAACTGGGTGGTGTCCTCTTGCAAGCTCTTGATGCTTTCGGCGGTGGTGCGAATGTCGTTCTTGGTGAGTTCGACGCCGCTTTTGATTTCCTTGAGTCCCGTGCGGAACTCTTCAACGATTGTGTTTTCCATAAACTGAATTTTCTCTTTGGTTATTTGGCTATTGGTTAGGCCCGCTGCAGCAGCGAGCGGATTTCGGTTAATTGCCGGTTCAACTGCAACAACTGCGCCACATCGACTCCGGTTCCCCTGGCGCGGGCGTCGGTACTGGAGTCTGCCGGATCATTGCAAAAGTGTTTCAGGAGCGCGGCGGTTTCGCGCAGGTCGGACTTTTCGATCGCGCCGGATTTCAACGCGAGCGCGAGGGCATTCGGATTGGCGGGAATGCCGACGGCGGAAGTTTCCAACAACTCCTGTTTCAAATAAGTGCGGGACGGTTCCCCTGCCCTGGTGCCATTGGTCCAATCGAGCGGGATGAAGCCGACGCTGGAGGTGTTGAGGTAGCCGCCCTTGTAAAGTCCATACGCGATCTTGGCCATCGGATTCACATCGGTGGCGAATTGCCAGCGTTGCACGAGGGTGTTGCCGCGCACTTCGGTTTTCAATGCCTTGCCGATGGTGAAAATGATGTCGCCATATTGATGGCAATTTTGGATGACGGGATTTTTGACGTAGTTATCGAGCATCCAACCGGAGGCTTTGATGACTTCGTCGTAGCGGTCGAGGGTTTCGTCGCTGGCGCGCATGTCGATGCAATCGCCAGCGGCATCGTCGGGGACGGAGACCTGCACGGCGACCTGGCCGCGCAGGCCGAGCTGGCCGTTGTGGAGTTTGATGAGGCGGCCGTTAAATTCAGATTCGTTGAGTGGTTTCATTGGGGATGTGATGGGTGATGTGTGAAGGTTTCAAACTGGATTGGATTTGTGGGAGATCCCCAGAGTTACGGAAAGTCTGGGCGCATTTTCCCTCACCCCGCCCTCTCCCATTGCAAAGGGAGAGGGGGAACCGGCTGGGGTGGCGTCGTGGATTACTGCACGTTGCGCGGGTGTCGTCGTTGGTTCCGCTTCGGATGCGTGAGCGGAGCTGTTTGAGATCGCGGGCCGAAGCGGGGGAATTCCTTGCGGGCTAACCACAGCCCGTTGGGCTGGGCTAAGATAAAGCCGGCCCTTTGGGCCTCGGGGACGGGGAGAAGTTTGATCCGGCTCACGCCGAGATGCTACGCGAGTGAAGGTGCCTGGCGGTTGGATTGGATCATGGGTCGCGTACGCGGATGGATGCAGTTGAAATGACAGGGTCCCGGACGATGTCAGTGCGGCGCGCACGGAGTGACGCGCCCTACCTGGAGAGAGCTGCTGCGCGGTTGCTGTCGTGGGTTTCATTTTGGATGTTTTCTGATTTCAGTTTTTGGCGCTGGTTTTGAGGGCTTCGTTCCAGGCGACGTAGCTGGCCAGGTAAACGGCGAGGGCTTGTTTGAAGGCGCCGCGTCTGGCAGCGAGAATTTTTGTTGCCTTGCGAATGGCTTGAGGGTCGGTGACGGAGGCCTTGATTGCCCGGAACACCAACATGTAACCGGCGAAGCAATCTATCATTGCCATCTTCACGCGGCGGTGATTCTCCACGTAAGCCTTCAAGGCCCGGTCGGCGCGACTGGATGAGGCTTCCTCGGCGGCACCCAATTGAAATCTTCGCTCAGTTCTCATTTGCGCCCTCCTTGATTTGGAAATCGTTATCCAGGATGTGCGGTTGCTCGTGGCTGCGGAGCTCGGTGGGAGCCTGGCCGGCTTGCGACCAGGCTTTGATTTCGCTCAGGGCGATGGCTCCGGCCCGGCAATCCGCCGCATCCTGGAAAATAGGTTTGAGTCGCTCGGTCAGTTGCGCGTGGTTTTCACCACGCCTGAGGCCTAGTTCCAGCGACTCTTTAATTCTTTCGAACGTCAGGTAATTGACTTCAGTCAATGCCTCCGTGCGCTCGAGTAAAATCTGTTCGCCGACCTGCGTGCCGGCGTGAGCGGTCATGACGGAGCGCAAGCGATTCATGAGCTCCTTGGTCTCCGTCTCCACATCGAAAATCTCTTCGGCAAGAGTTCGGGCCAGCACCTTCCACACGGCTTGATGATGTTCGTCATCCAGACCTTGAACTTGCAGGCCGGCGGTTGGGACCGTGGTTTGCAGCAGGCCCAATACGCGTCCACGTTGCTCGAAGAAGAAGCGGCTCAGCTTGCTTTTGAGTTCACGCAGGCCGGTAGGGCGAATCGAAGCCTGATCACCGGAGTCATGTTCCAGATTTGAGAGGAGGCGGGAGAAGACGTCTGATTCTGCGGGTTTTTTGCTCTTGCTGGCAGGCTGGTTTGCGGCGGCGATGGGTTGGAGGGTGCTCGACAAATAGCCGGTGGCACCCCACGGATATTGTGGCAGGCCCAAATCAAAGGCGCGGTTGATGTCATTCAGTGGCACGCCCATGGCGAAGAATTTGGCGGCGGCATCACCGCGTTCACGACGGGCTTCCTGCATGATGGGCAGGCAATCGGCATCGAACCAACCGCAGAGATCGTTGCCGAAAGACTTCAAGATGGGTTCCACAAAGGCTTCGAGGCGGGCGCAGAGCGGCAGGATGGTTTGTTCAATGAAATTGAAGCGTTCCTGCTGGGCGACGGCGCGATTGGCATCTTCGCTGAAGCCCATGACGGTGGGCGGCACACGGAAGACTGCGCCGATTTCAAGGCGATTGAGTTTGCGGTTCTCGAGGAATTGCATATCTGCGCTCGTGGCCATTGGTCGTTCAACCTTTGCACCATCCCAAAGAAAGAGCGGGCGATCAGCGGTGCCGGCTTTGCGTTTGCGTTGATTCAGGGCGGCCACCACGGTTTCGCGCTGCTCCGGTGATATTTGCTGATCGGTGGTGACAATGAGGCCTGTGTCGGCGTTGTTGAGCATCAGGCCTTTCATATATTGGGCGGAGGCGTAGTCGGTCTGGGCGGCGAGCAACGCGGTGGCGAGTGGGGACAAGCCGCGCCAGAAATCATAGGGATTGGGCAGGCGCAACTGCATGATTTCCTCGGGCAGGAAAACCTGCGATTCCATGGGTGGGTCGGTGTAGCCAAAGCCGGTGTAGCGCCAGCCAACCAGTTCTCCACCTTCGATGATGTGCCAGAAGCGCAGTGGTGAGAGAATGAGAAGTTGGGCGATGGTGTTGCGGCCGCGCGCTTCCCGCACTGGAATCACCTGGCCTTCGCGATTGAGTGCGACGACAAAAACTTCGCCGCGCAATTGCAGCCACGAGACGAGGAGTTCCCAGAATTGATAGCGGTCGAGGTTTTCGTGCGGGCGTTTAAATAAATCGGCGGTGGGTCCGGTGACTACGTGTTCGCCATCACGTTGGCCAGTGCGACTGATGCAGAATGGGATTTGCGACACGTTCGTGGCTAGTGCAGAGACGGCGGAGTAAACCCAGGTGCTTTGTTGCAACGGTGATATCAGCGTTGTGCCTTGTGTTGGAGAGTCCATCTCCTCCCCTTTCAACCAGGCTTCAGTGAGTGAGGTGCCGCTACGGATGGATTTCCAGGTCTGCAATATGTCTTTGAGTAATTTCATAGTTGGTAAAATTGTTGCGTGTTGCGGGTTGCGTGCTGCTACGTCAGCCGACCATGGCGCCGACGCCGCCGCGATAGGCAGCGGCGTGGTGGCGGAGGGCTTTGGCCCAGAATCGATCGCAATGGCTGTCGGCGCTTTCGCCGACAAACCGGATGTTTCCGCTGGTGGTGATTTCCTTTTTGATGCCGCGCAAATCGGCGCGTAATTGGGGATCGCGGGCGATGCGGAGGGTGCGGTCCTCGAAGGCACCGCGCAGTGGGAAGGCGAGTTCCTCCTTCATGGGTGCAGTGAACATCACGGGTTCAACCTTCCAACCAAATCGTTCGCGGGCGCGTTCGGCGAGTTGCATGCCGATGCCAGTGGCATCGATGCAAGCGCGGCGTAATTTGGGAAGCGCAAGCAAACGTTCAAGTTCAAACTCCTGTTCCGCAAAGGTACGGCCCTGCATCTCGATGCGCAGACGGTCCCAGATGACGTCGCCAATCTTTTCACCCACATCCATCACGGTGAGGTCTCTCTTGCGACCGACATCGACGCCGAGATAAAGGGGATTTTTGCATTCAGCCAGGTAGTTGAAATCCTTGAGGCAATCGTCTTCGCAACCGGAGATCATGTCGTAGGTGATGAAGGCGCTGGTTTCATCAGCAGGGACGCAGCAATATTCCTGGAGCCATTGCTCCTGATCGAGGCACTCGGATTCGACGCGGGCGAGGTAAGCTTCGCGAGATTCATTGCGGCCGGTTTTCGCATTGATGCGTTCCACAAGGCCTTCGGCGATGGCATCGTGGAGAGTGACCTTGTGATGCGACCAGCCCATTTTGTTGCCGTTTTCCTTGATCCCACGGATCATTTCGTTGAAGACGGAGTTCGCACCGCGGTGGGTGGAGATGATTTCCAGTTGCCCGCCCCAGGTGGTAACTGGTTTGGCAATGCGATACAAAAGACGTTGGTCGGCGTGGAGGGCAAATTCATCGAGGATGACATGGCCGCGTTTTCCGGCGAGGGCGTTGGGATTGGAGCTGAGGGAATAGATGCGCAGGCCGGTTTTGAATTGCAGGACATGAGCTGAAAAATCGGTTTTGGAGTCGAAGACAACTTCATCCGCGTCCGGTTCAGCGATCTGCATCGTCCTGGCCCATTCCTTGCAATCTTCGAGAAAGAGCCGCGCCTGGGCGTCATCACGCGAGGAAACCCAAACGTCGAGGCGCTCCTCCTCCGCAGCGACGCGGCGAACGGCGGAATAAGCGGTGCAGTAGGAGAAACCGATCTGGCGGGATTTTTCGACGATCTTCAATCGTGAGGAGTCGTTGATCCAACGGGTTTGAAACGGGAGAAAGTATTTGTCTGTGTTATTCATTTTTCGTGTACACACCTCGTGCGTGGTGATCAAAATCGGTCTTTGTTATTGGCGGGATGCCCGTTTCAGGCCGGGCATCCCGCCCGGGGGTTTGGCGTTGTGGGGACTAAGGTTTCATTACATCAAATTCAATGCTTCCTCCATTTTGCGAATCGTTTCCCTGGTGAATGGGCGGCCTGATTTGGCTCTGCCCAATTCCGCTTCGATTTTCTTTTTTTGTTCGGCGACGTTGGCTTTGTATTTTTCGATGTCGATGGAGCCCTTGCTCAGGCGTTCGAAGACGTTGAGAAGGACGGCATAGCGTTCCGGTTTTTGGGCGACCATGTTTTTCAAGGTGCGCACGTCGAAGTCGCAAAAGACTTCGAACAATTGAGAAGCGGCGAGACGCAGGCCGGCTTCCTGAACGGAGCCGCCGACATGTTGGGCGGCGAGTTCAAAGGCAAAGTCCCTTTGGGCGCGCATTTCGGTCAACCGTTCCTGTTCGCGCAGCCAGTCTTGATGACCACCGTGATACCATGAGCCGACAGCGGCCCGGTTGATATCCGGATGGCCATTTTGAGCCAACCAGTCGGCGACCTGGATGTGATGTTGTCCATCGCGCAGGCGCTGGCTTACCTGATCGCGCATATCCTTGGGCAGGCCGGCGATCTTGCCGCAGCGGCGACGCATTCCGTCCCCCACTCTTTCTTTGATACGGGTTTTCATCGTGGAGATTTGTTTTGGTGTTTGGCACTGCTGGCGGTTGATTCCGCACCAAATACGGCGGAGAACTCACGGCGATTCAACCAGGCCTGGTAGTTGGCCTGATACCACCACCAGAGTTTCATATAGGTTATTTGTCCGTAGCCTGAGCCTCTGAGCCACGCGAGTATGGCGCGCAGGCTGGTTCCGTTGAGGATCTTGAGATTCACCTGCTCTCTTACCGGTTCAGGAAGCAATTCCATGTCCGTAGTCCTGCCTTTGGGGTGCCAGCGAACTTCAATCATTTTGCTCATAAGCCAACATCCCTTCGCTGGTGATGATATATTTATTTTCGCCCGTGATGCGGTCCGTGATTTCCTCGCACAGATTTTGCCCACGCAGGAAGTGCAGTTGATCCCGCACTTCGGATTCGCTGTAGTCAAAGCCTTGTCGTTTGGCGACTTTGCGCAGGTGATTGATCGAGATGGGAATGCTCCCGCTGCCATAGAGCTGCAACAAACATTCGTGTCTGATTTCCTGGGTTCTGTTCATGATTTTGTCCTTTCGTCCACGCGGGCGACGAGTTCGCTGACTTCGTTGATGCGATCGTGAATCTCCTTGCCGCGACGCTGGCCGGCGACCAGCAGTTCCCCTTTCATCTCCTCCATTTTTTCGAGCATGTGCATGAACCGGCCATCGATCTTGTCGTGCAGGTCCTTGCTCTGCTGTTGCTTTTCAATGCCGAGCGCGTCCAATTTGAATTCCACCTCGGCCCGCAGTTCGGCCATTAATTGCTCCAACTGTTCGTCGCCGGCCTGGATATCGAAGCGGATGGTGCGCTCGCGTTTGTCGAAATCTTCATCGAGATTCGCCAACTCTTCGTCGATGGGCGGCTGGCGTCCCCAGAGTTTGCGCGCTTGATTGACCACTCCGAGAATCAACAACACGATTCCCATGAATCCGATTGCGCCCAACAGCCACGTACTGGTTGCGGGCCAAGGGACTTGAGGTACTGCTTCCTGGGCTAAAAATGATTTCATTGGACACCTCCGGCGTGAATGGAGGTGTGGGTTGCGCTGGTTGCGACGTTGAGACGGGAAGAAGTATGATCCGGCTCACGCCGAGATGCTACGGAGTGGAACGATGGCTGGCGCGCGTGGAAGTATTTTCCTGCTTTCCGGCTGCATCGCGCGAATCCTGCTGTGGGTTTCGTTTTGTTTTGGTCTTTGTTGATGAGGCTTGCCGCGAGCATGAGCGGATTGATTGGAATCGTGGGCCAAGTTAGTGCGGCGCGCACGGAGGTCCTTCCGGACGGGCACCCCGCCCTACCTGGAAGCCGGGTCATCCCCATAGCAGTTGACAGCCCAAGCGCATCTTCCCTCACCCCTCCCTCTCCCATAGCAACGGGAGAGGGTGAAACATTTTCCAGTCCTCGTTGCAAGGCTGGCGTTGCTGGTTGTATTATGGCTGAATTCATTGGCACTCCTTTCCGAAACTTTCTTTTATTGCGTCTGTTGCGTTTCCAAAATTTTGTCGGCCACTGCGCGACGGTAGCGTTGATACAACGCGTCGGTCATGAACCAACCATCAACGGGTGCCGTGAGGGTCGTTCCCTGGTTGACACGGAGTAACGTCTGATCCGCGCTGATTACCTTGACGGGCGTTCTGCAGCCGCTCGAACTCATCGAGATCAGCAGCGCCATGAAGGCCAGCCTGCAGGCCATTCCCTTTTGCGAGGTCGTCATCAATTTGTTCATAACGGTTCCGGTTTTGTTCCAGAGGGTCTGACCTCCTTGCCGCGCTCTGGCGGTAAAGCCAGATGGCAAACGGAATCAACGCGGCAAGGATGGTCAGAATGGCGGCGGTCATTGGGTGGGTTAGTTGATCGACTTGGGAACGGTAGCCACCACCACAGCGTGGGGGAGCTTGATGGAGGCCCCCAAGTCGAGGGCGAAGGCGACCGCCGCGAAGATCGGGCCGGCTTCAAATTTTTGTAAAGCGGCGAGACGGGCCGGGTCGTTGGTCACGGCATTCTCGATGGCTGTCATCACCGGCTTGAGAAGGATGCGCAAGGTGCCGATTACGATGAGCACCGTCGCCACCCAGCCGTATTTGCCGGCAATCCCATCCAGGACCGGTTGGAGCGCGTTACTCGTGGCGGTGATGACTGTGGAATCATTGTTTGTTTGTGCGACTGTGGATTGAGCCAGTGCACTGGCGGCGAAAATTGCCGTGAGAACCAGACTTGTTTTCCAAACATTTTTCATTTTACTCTCCTTTTGTTCTACTGGTTTTGTTGTTTTCCGAACCCTGACTTTTTTCTCTCTTTTATTCTGCAAACTATTTTCTTGCGAAAACGCCTTATTTTGTTAGGCTTTATCTATCTAGTGGGACCAAGATAGTAAATAGTTAGAAACCCGTCAACATAAAAATGAAAGAATTAACAGAAAAGTTTAGAGAGTTTCGGAGATTGCATGGAAATCTCACTCAGGCTGAGCTCGGCGAGATGCTCGGCGTCACTGGAAATTACATATATCTCATTGAAAAGGGCATAAAACGCCCTTCCAAGGGACTTACGAAATTGTTTGAAAGCATGTATGCCACTCTGCCTCAAATGGGGGCTCAGCCGGGCATCCATCCTCCCATTAACAGTCTAACTAGTAGTGGTCTTCGAACCACAATAAATCCGCTTACTTTCATACCAGGCAGAAATAGTGCGCCGGTAGTGAGTTGGGCGGCGGCAGGCACGGCGCATGATTATGCCGACCTCGCCAATCAGATTGAGGAGGTGGTTTACACGGACAGCCGCGATCCAAATGCGTTCGCGCTGATCGTGGAAGGTGATTCGATGTATCCGGAAATTGCCGCGGGAGATGTCATCACGTTCTCGCCGAATTCCGAACCGCGCAACGGCAACATTGTGGTCGCGCGCCTCGCTGAGAATCATGGCGTGTTGGTGAAACGTTTTCGTCGCACGGGTCCCGAAGGCCGGACCATCATCCTCGAAAGCACGAACCAGGATTATCCTCCCATCACCCTTCCGGCTGAAGCCTTCCGCTTCATCTATCCTGCGGTGGAAATGAAACGCAAGTGGAGATGATACAAATTTCGAATTTCGAGTTGCGAATTTCGAATTCAAAGCAAAAAGCCAGTCTCGTGAGGGGCTGGCTTTTTTGTTTTGGCTTTTTTTAACCGCTAATTTGCACTAATTAACGCGAATGAAAGAGGGGTGTGGGTTGGATGGAGGTGGTGGTAAAATCTTGGCGGGGCTTGTTGGTTTTTCATTTTAAGCCAACATCTGAGGACAACCGCGCAACATAATTTTTAATTCAAGAGGCCATTTGTTTGGCGAACTGGCGGGCCAGGGCGGCAATGGGTGAGCGGCGTTGTTCGAGTTGACGCAGATATTTTTCTTCCTCGTAGGCTTCGGATTTCTGCCAGCAGCGCCACAGGATGCGCAGCCACTTGAACGCCAAGGCGCGCAGGATCGCCCAGTGGCCGACCCGTTTGCCGCGCTGTTGCTCGTAATAGGCCTTGGCCCACGGGCAATAGACCACCGTTTGTCCGGCCCATTCGACCAGGGTTTGGCGCACAAAGACCGGCGCGTTCCAGCGCCAATGCACCCAGACCCGTCCGCCGCTTTTTTCGGTCACCGGCGCGACGCCAAAGTAACGCTGCATGGCGCCCGCATCGGCAAACCGGTCGCGCAGCGTGCCAAAGGCGACCAACAGCCGCGGGGCCAGCACCGCGCCGGCCCCGGGCAGTTCCCGAAAAAGGTTTTTCTCCGGATGCGCGGCAAAGGCCTGGGCAATGGCCGTTTCAAAGGCGGCAATGTGTTCCTGGAGCACGCGCAACTCGGCCACGAGCAGCCGCACCGTGCGCACGGCCACTTCGGTCACGGCGGCGTCGCGCGTGAGCAGACGGGCCGAACGGATGCGTTGCACCCGGCTTTCAATCAGTTCGGGCCGGCGCACATTGTGGCGCTGATAGAAGCTTTTGAGGGTGGCGTTCCTGGCGGCCTGCACGTCCGTCAGACGGGGCCACCTTTCCAGAAAGTCCAAAGCCAGCGGCGCAGCCAGGTTGTCGCCAACCAGCTCGAGGGCTTGGGGAAAATAATCGCGCAGTGTGCTTTGGAGCTGGTTGGACAGGAGCGTGCGCCGGTCCACCGCCTTGCGGCGGGCCTCAACCAGGCGGGCCAGCGTGCGGGTGGCTTCATCATCCAGTTGCAGCGGACGCAGGCGGTCGCGGTGATGTTGCAGGAGACTCAAAAGCACCAAGGCATCCGGCGTGTCGTCCTTGGCGCCGGAGGGCCGGAAGGCGGCTCTGGTGCGCGTGCTGGTGGCCGGGTGGATCGGGTAGACCGTGATCCAGGGCCGTTCCAGCAAGGCGTAAACGGCGGCGCCTTTGCTGGCCTCGATCGCGACGGCAACCGGCCTGCCGCCGCAGCGCTTTTCCAGTTGATCAAGCCACTGATGGAGATTTTCAGCGGAATGCTCCAGCGTGGAGGTTTCGGTGTTTGCGCCGCTGATCTCCAGGGCGATGGCATGAGCGCCGTGGCCCCAGTCCAGTCCGATCAGGGCGGCAAACCCGGTGAGGGTGGCGTCAGAGGATTGGTTTTTCATCGTTTTACTTTGTTAATGAAGCGGCAGGCTGCAGGTCGTATAGTGCGAGGCGTGGTGACGCCGGCATCTGAGGATGCATGGCTGCTGCTCTCTAGTCCGGTCGCCGTCGAAAAGTCGGCTTAAGTTCGTTTCGCAAACGGTTTGGATCATTCGTACGGCGGCCGGACTAGAGGGTAGCAAATCTCTGGGCCCGCGGGCGGAGTTATTCACGGGCTCAAAGTCCGGGCAGCACAGAAGGCCCGGCCTTCGCCCGTGAATAACTCCGGAGCACCTATACGGTTTGGAAACCAGCGCTCCGGGTAATCACGACGCTTCATCGCTGCCTTCCGCATGGCGTTTTCGGAGATCTATGGAACGGCATTTGTTTGAAGGGGAATGATTGGTGTTCCGTGGATTTTGAATTCGGGGAACTTCCTGAAAAGGCCAAGTGCTTCGGCCTCTGTTTTATATAAATCACAAAGCGCGCCGGCAGCGTTATAGCTAATTTCGACATCGTTTTCAGAGAGTTGCTTGGACAAGACTGGCAGCAGCAGTGCTCCAGAATGTTTTATCTCATAAAGGCAATCGAAGGCGGCGTTTCCATAGGAATTCGTCGGTGAAGCCATCTTTAACAAAACTGGGACGGCAGGAAGTGCGTCATTACCAAGCATGCCAAACCCGGCGGAGGCCATGCTTTGATACCCCTGCGCACGCCTAAAGCGAAGAGGAATCAGGCTCTGTCGATCCAGCATGTTGTTCAATCTGCTTGTTACCGAAGAATCAGCCTGCACCCACTCTAATAAGATGGGAATTGCGTTCGTCCCTATTGCTTTGACGGCAAGTTGGATATTCGTTTCCCAATCTCCTGACCGAGGCCTGGAGCCGCTTCCATAATCATACAGCTCCAGCCATTGAGTTAATGTCCTGCCCTGGTAAGCAGGTTCACGATGACGGAACAGAATAAAGGTAAAGGAGACTGCGATGAGCAGTGCCAGAGTTATCAGGATGAGTCTCGATCGTTTACCCACAGGTTTTTAAATAGTGCACAGGGCGTTCGTAGACCAGTCAAAAGGGAGAAGCCTCATGTAACGCGCGCTTTCCAGGAAGAATTCAGGATGTTCCTGGAAAAATATGGTGTCGAATATGACGAGGCTTATGTATGGGATTAGGGCGCCCCTTCAGGGCTTTGATGTTTGTTGGGAATCGTTCCTGGGGTTCCACCCCAGGCTGGTATTGAGCGCCCCGTTGGGGCTGGGAAAGGGCACTTGATGGTTCCGGGAATCTTCTGTGGCAAAGTAGGAGACGGCAGCATACTGCCATCTGAGTTTTCTTATTAATTATCCAAGGAGATGAAGATGGGCTGTCGCTTGGACGGAAACGATGGTGAGACATTGGGCGGTGTGGTTGTTACTGCATCGTAAGTCGGTTTGGAAACCGGCGCTCCGGAACGCGAATGAGCCACCGGTGTTCTTTCGTTTCGGTGATACGTGTTACGGTTCACACAAAATGTGTGGTCACCACGCGTGTCGGCGAAAGTGTTTGACGGCTTTTCCTCGTTTTACGTTTGGAATTCCTCATGGCATCGCAAATGCTAAATCCTCTCAATCAGTGTCGGAAATAAAAGGATTTGGTTGAGGAGAATGGTCGGCAATTTATGACTGGGGGTCTGTCCGTAACTGTGCGTTCAAAGGCACAGTTGACCATGAGAAATAAATTCTTAGTATCCAATACTAGGCACGACAATCTGTTTCGAGGTGGGGCGGCGTGCGCAAGGAAGGTGAACCGATGAAATACACACTTATGCGAAGGATGAAGGCAGGGAACAACTACAAGGCTCCTTCTTCTTTGACGCGGTTGGGATTGTTTCAGTTTAAGAACCGACAAATTTCGGCAGTCCTGCTTGCGTCCATATTGCTGCTGTGCGCGACTGTGCGTGGCTGGGCCGCCACGACATATGTCAATATCAACAACCATGCTCCTTCAGCTCCGTACGCGACGTGGGCCACGGCCGCCACGAATATCCAAGATGCCGTGGATGCGGCTGCGCCGGGTGATGTGGTTCTGGTAAACGACGGGGTATATCAAACCGGGTGGCGAACTGTTGGAAATGTGAACAACCGTGTGGCTGTGACCAAACCGTTGACTCTGGTCAGTGTCAACGGTCCGGGTGTAACCATGATTCTGGGGCTGCAATTTCCCATGTATAACTCTAGCGGGGTGCGGTGCGTGTACTTGACCAATGGCGTGGTGCTCTCCGGTTTTACGCTGATGAACGGGGGCGCCCAGGGCTCCGGTGGAGGCGTGTGGTGCGCTTCGACCAATGTGGTGGTGACCAATTGCGTAATCCTGAACAACTCGGCGTCTTCCTCCGGAGGCGGAGTCTATTTTGGCACGCTGAACAACTGCATAATCAGCGGCAATTCCTCTTATGCCGACTATTGGTCAGGAGGAGGGGGAGCCTACTCGAGCATATTGAACAATTGCATCCTGCGCGGCAACTCGGCCTACAATGGCGGCGGAGCCTACTCTGGCATGCTAAACAACTGCATTCTCAGCAACAACAACTCGACAAGTTATGGTTATGGTGGCGGAGCTTACAACGGCACTTTAAGCAACTGCACACTGAGCGGCAACTCGGCCGCCTCAGGCGGTGGGGCTTACTTTGGCACATTGAACAACTGCATAATCAACGGCAACTCGGCGGCCAATGGCGGCGGGGCTTACTTTGGCACATTGAACAGTTGCACTGTGAGCAGCAATTCGGCCTCCCAATCCGGCGGCGGGGCATATGCTGCGACGCTGAACAACTGCATATTGAGCGGTAACGTAGCTACCAACGGTGGTGGGGCTCGCGGCAGCACGCTGAATAACTGCGCGCTAATCAGCAACGTGGCGAGCAATGGCGGCGGGGCTTACTCTGGTACGCTGGACAATTGCATGGTGACCGGCAATCTAGCCACCAATGGCGGCGGAGCTGCTTTTAGCTTTCTAAACAATTGCAGACTGAGCAGTAATTCTGCATCCGCTTTTGGCGGTGGGGCTTATTATGGCGGGTATCCTTCCGGCGGGTTGACCAACTGCATATTGGCCGGCAACTCTGCTTACTGTGGCGGTGGGGCTTATTATGTTACTCTGAACAATTGCACAGTGACTGCAAACTCGGCTTCGTATCTTGGGGGTGGGACTGCAGGTGGCACGCTGAACAACTGTATTATCTACTACAATGACGCGTTGACGAACGCTAATGCCGACTATTTCGGCACATTGAATTATTGTTGCACCGTGCCTTTACCTAACAATGGAAATGGCAATTTCACCAAAGCTCCATTGTTTGTAGATCAAACTGGTGGTGACTTTCATTTGCAGGCGGGTTCGCCGTGCATTAATGCCGGGCTGAATGCGTACGTGCAGGAGAGCACTGATTTGGATGGCAACGTGCGCATCCGTGGGGGGACGGTGGATGTGGGGGCGTATGAGTTTCGGTCGCCAACGTCGGTGATCTCGTACGCGTGGTTGCAGCAATACGGGCTGGCGATGGATGGTTCGGTGGATTTTGCGGATAAGGATGGGGATGGCTTGAATAATTGGCAGGAGTGGCGGGCGGGGACTGATCCGACGAATGTGGCGTCGTTGTTAAAGTTGACGCAGACTTCCTCCACGGCGGGACAGGTAGCGCTGACGTGGACGAGTGTGGCCAATCGCAGTTACTTTGTGGAACGGGCGACGGATTTGGGGGCGGCGGTGCCGTTCTCGTTGCTGCAAGCCAATGTGCCGGGTTTGCCGGGCACGACGTCGTTTACGGATACGAATGCCCCTGCCCCGGCGTATTATCGTGTGGGGGTGCAGTAATTCAAATTTCGAATTTCGAATTGAAAAGCAAAAGCCGGCCTCGCGAGGGGTTGGCTTTTTTGTTTTAGTTTTTCTTAAACCACGAATTCACACTAATTAACACGAATGGGATTGGGGGGCGGGTTGGATGGAGGTGATCGAGTGAGATTGGGTGGCTTGGGTGATACTTGATCGTAAGCCGGTTGAGAAACCGGCGCTCCGATGCTGGTCGCATTCGCGAGTGGAGGCAATGGGGGAATGACATCGTGGGCCGTTTCAGTGCGGCGCGCACGGGAGTGACGCGCCCTACCGTGGGGCCTGGCGGCGGCGGGGGCTCATTTATTGGCCGAAGGGTTGGTTGGTGAAAATGTTGTTGGTGTCGGCGGGTTTCAATGCGGGGTATAATTTGTACACTCCGGCGTAGTCTGCTTCTTCAGGATACAAGTCTGCCAGTATCGCGGCCGAGAGCATCTGGGTTCCTGCATCGGGATCATGCATCGCCTGGAGCAGGATCGGCAGAAATATCTCCGGCTTGGGATGGATGGAGCGAAGGCTGTCCAAGGCCATGGCTCGCACATGTGGATCAGGGTGTTTGGTCAGCCTGGCCAGGGCTGGCACTGCGCTCAGGGCGTCCGTGCCGAGAATCTTCAAGCCTTCCCTGCCCTGGAATTGGTCCCAGCCGTGGGTCGTAGAGAGGAACTGAATTAATGACCGCTGGAAGAAAGGTACCCGAAGAAGGCTTCGGGGCAGCTTAGGAATTGATAATCGCAAATGCTTTTGGAAGTTGGTTTCCCGGGAGGTTAGTTTTTTGATCAGGAACGGGATGGCATTGGTGCCAATGTGCTTTATGGCATTGGTGGATGCATCATACAGCGCCGGTCTGTTCGGCTCATTTGCTGAAAATGATCGGTAATAAAGATTCAACCATTCCGTCAATGTTCTGCCTTCGTAACTCGGTTCCCTGGGGTGCGTGAGATAAAAAGCGAGCGAGCCCGCGATGAGCAGGGCCAAAGTTATCAGGATGATTCTCCGTCGTTTTCCCACGGATTTTTATATAGTGGGCGGACCGTTCGAAGACCAGTTAAAAGGAGGGTGAAAGTTGAGATTGAGCCATAAATATGCAGATCCTACAGACTGCGCGCGCGGCCCTGCTTTCACTCAGGACTCCGGGGCAACGACTTGAATTGGCGACGAGGGGAAATGCGAGGGAGCCGATTGTCCTTGTGTTCGTGAGGCGTGGGGCGCAAGGTTGACTAGGCCTGAAGAGCTCATATTTTCCGAGTCAGCATTACTTCCATCGCAGGCACCTTAACTCCTCAAGCAGCGTCTTCAAGATTGGGTTGGAGCATCACCAGCGATGAGGCGTTAAGCGGTTCGCATGCGGAAGCGGATAAATAATTCAAGCGTCATGGCTGTATAAAATGACAGAACATTGGACCTCCACACAATTTCACCACTGGAAACGCGATTGCGAGGGTTTCGCAGTCGGCAACCAGCTTTTTGAGGTGATTGATATTTTCACGCCGGAGCAGGAGCTCTTTTACGTCGGCCTTTGTGAAACGCATGGTTACGCGTGCGTCAGGAAAAAATACAACGTCATCTGCACTCCTCCAGCGGTGATGAAGGAAAAGCAAGGGATGTAGTTTAACCGCTGATGGACGCAGATAAACGCGGATGGGGGATGAAAGGCGGACATTCAACACCCCAACATCGAAAGCTGAACTTTCAATAGGGAGAGCTTTCTAACAAAAAGGCCAGTCCCTTGCGAGACTGGCCAGCTGTCTCCACCACCTCGATGGAAACGCTTTTAGTGTAGTACTTAATCCCCGCCTACACCGAGGATTGGCAAAACCTTATCATGACTACAGTTGACAACAACCAAAAACTTTTCAATGGGTGGCACAAACCCGATAACCGCTCCAAAGCTGCATTTAGGCGGCCTGATGTGCTGCGACCTGGTGGGCTATCACGTTGCCTGCCACGGTCCGGAATTGACCAGTGATGAGTTTGGCCGCGTTTTGGGCGATCCAATCCTCGGCCATCAGGTTCGACAAGCCAGCTCCTTCCTCTGAATCAAACACGCTTGTGGAAGCAATCATTCCTTCCCCGGCATCAATGCAATAGTAAGCTTCGAATCCTTTGATTTCGCTGATACGGGGAACAAAGCTTTCGTTGATCAACCGGGTTAATTCGGCCGGCGAGTTCGTCTCATAGCGTCTTATAGCTGCATACATAAAAACTCCTTTCTCCATAACTTTAACCTAAGGCTTCCATTGAAAACTACCAAAGGAGAAAATGGCGCACTAAGTCGTCCTGTGGGGAGCGGGGCGACAAGTTGGGGCGGCCCTTCAGGCCTTGATGATTTATATGGACCTTATTCCCAGGCCTTCGCCCGCGGCTGCGGCCTGGGCTGGTTTGGGGCAGCCCGTTGGGCCTTGGGAGTTTAGAAAGTGGCGCGGGAAACCGGCGTTCCGTCAGAACGAATGTTATTTCATCCGGAGTCTACATTACCTTTCGGCATTCGGCAGGGGGTTCTGGCATGGCGGTGCAGGACTCGAGGGTTTGGGGATGGCCATCGTTGCCTACTGGCTGCGTCTGCAGGGTGAAATAGAATGTTGCGCCCTGGTTGATGGCGCCTTCGGCCCAGATTTCTCCGCCGTGGCGGTTGATGACGCGTTGGACGATGGCCAGTCCAATGCCGGTGCCGGGAAACTCGGAGGCGGAATGGAGACGTTCGAAAACACCAAAGAGTTTGCCGGCGTAGGCCATGTCGAAGCCGATGCCGTTATCGCGCAAAAAAAAGGTGGGATGACCGGCGTGCAGTTTCACGCCGAATTCGATCCGGCCACGATCGACAAGGCGGGTAAATTTCCAGGCGTTATTGAGGAGGTTTTCCAAGGCAACGCGCAGCATGCGTTCATCCACCGAAGCGAGGATTTTTGGGGCGATGATAAAATCGACCTGGCGTTGTGGTTCATCCTTTTGAAGTTGCTGGGCTAATTGCCGCAACGAGGCGCTGAGGTCGACTGGGCGCCGTTGGATTTCGCAACGTGAGAGCCGGGAGAGTGCCAGGAGGTCGTGGATAAGCTGATCCATTCGCTGGGCGGATTGAATGACAATCCGGAGCATCTCCCTGCCCTCCTCCTTGAAGAGCGGCGCATAATCCTCGCGCAACAGTTCGGTGAAGGAGGAAATCTGACGGATCGGGGAGCGCAGGTCGTGGGAGACCGAGTAACAGAAGGCTTCCAGCTCGGCGGTGCGTTCGCGGACGGATGATTCCAGTTCAGCATTCCATTGTTTAATCCTGGCTTCGGCTCGTTTTTGCGCGGTGACATCAATGAGCACGGCGAGGGAATGCACTTCGCCGCTATGGCGGTCTTTTTCGATGGCAGCCGACAGGAGGACATCAATGATCTCGCCGTTTTTCTTAATCACCTGGTAAGGAATGTCGCGGCAGACACCCGTCTCAAAGAATTCCGGCAGCACCACCTCCAGGGCATACTGGCGGGATTCGGGCGTGAGGAACTCGACAGACTTGTGGCCGATAACCTCCGACCGTTCGTAGCCG
This sequence comes from Pedosphaera parvula Ellin514, assembly GCF_000172555.1. NCBI lineage: Bacteria > Pseudomonadati > Verrucomicrobiota > Pedosphaerae > Pedosphaerales > Pedosphaeraceae > Pedosphaera > Pedosphaera parvula. The sequence goes on along the minus strand of NZ_ABOX02000006.1, from coordinate 56,110 downwards.
AGGGATTCGAGCCAGAAGTTGCTGACGTTGAGGAGGGTGCCGTTCTGATCGATGGAGTGCATCATCACGGGTGTGTTGCCGTAGAGAGAACGGTATTTTTCCTCGCTCTGATTTGCGCGGGACTGGGCGGCAACGTGGAGGCGATCGAGCGAGACGATGCCAAAAGAGACCATGGCATAAACCAAGGTCTGGGCCCAGACCGAGAATCCAGAAATGGCAGAAGAATGTCGTGGAAGAATAACAAAATAGTCAACCGCGATATAACCCAGGATGATCGTAAGGACTGCCGGTCCGAAACCGGCCCAGAACGCAATTACCAGGATGGCCAGGAACACAGTGGCAAAAGGAGCGTGATCTCCCAACCAGGGGTCGAGCAACATCCTGACCAGAGTCGCCACGGCAATACTTAAAACTGCCATGCCATAGTGGACAGGTTGGGCAGGTTTGTAGGGCTTGGAGGCGGAGGTGATTAAATTTCTTACAAAAGTCACTGCTTAAACAATCTGCTTTCCATTACATGTTCCAATGTGCCCTGAATCAGTGAACGCGCAAGGCGATCAGGGAAAAAAACTTGAAGCGCTGCCAATGGTTTCCGTTCGAGGTTTTGCCGCGCAATTGGCAGTCCGGATTGCCATCGTTTGAGGCAAAGGCATTTTTCAGTAAAAGTAAAAAGCCAATCCCTGGTGAGAGACTGGCTTCGCACCTCCATCATCCGATGGAGGTTTTAGTGTTGTGGTGTCATTCTGGGACGGAAATATGCCGATGATAAGTAGGTGAAACACGTAAACCCTGTTTGGAAACCGGCGCTCCGGGTCGTGGGTGGATACTGCTGACGAGTAGTGAAGATTGTTAGTAACTTTTAGTGGCACAAGCGTCTGCCGTGGCGGAGCTTATTTCAGGAATTATGTCGCTCACAGAGTATAGTCGGAAACGCGACTTTAAAAGGACTGCGGAACCCAAGGGCAGACTCGACCGGAGCAGCAAGAGGCATCGCTTCGTCATCCAGAAACATGCTGCCTCACATCTGCATTATGATTTCCGCCTGGAAATGGGCGGCACGCTTAAATCCTGGGCGGTGCCGAAGGGGGTGCCTTTCGCCAGGGGTGAAAAGCGGTTGGCGATGGAGGTGGAGGATCATCCGGTATCGTACATCGATTTCGAGGGGACGATTCCCAAAGGGGAATATGGTGGCGGGACGGTGATGGTGTGGGACAAGGGAACGTTTGAGCCATTGAGCAAAGAGCCGTTGAAGGAGCTGGCGGGCGGGAAATTGCATTTCATTCTGCACGGCTCAAAACTGAATGGGGAGTGGTATTTGGTTCGTTTGCGTGGCGGGAGGCAGTGGCTGTTGATCAAGGGCGGGAGTGACATGAAGCCGGTGTCAAAAAAAATGGATGACACGTCGGCGCGGTCGGGAAAATCGATGGCAGAACTCGCCGGGAGTGGCCAGGCTTGGAAATCCAACAGAGCTACATCAATCACAAAAGTGGAAAAGGTTCAGGTTAGGAAACTCAAAAAAGCTTCACCAACCACGAAGGTGTCGGCGGTAAGGGAGCGAAAGAGTTCGGTAAAGTTCATCGAACCGATGAAGGCAAGGCTCGTCGAAGCTCCGCCGCCGGGAGAGTGGATTTACGAGGTTAAATTCGATGGCTTTAGAGCACTGGCTTTCAAACATGGCAGCAAGGTCACCCTGCTATCGCGCAACAAAAAGGATCTCGGAGAGAAGTTTCCCGAGGTGGTGGATTCGATCGCGCAAATCGATGCAGAGGAGGCAATCATCGATGGGGAAATTGTGGCATTGGATAAAAAAGGTCGGTCCTCCTTCCAACTGTTGCAGCGGTATGACATGGGGCAGGCGCGTCCAGCGATCTTTTTCTATGCTTTTGACCTGCTGCGGTTGAACGGGAAGGATTTGCGGAAAGAAACCGTTGTGGAGCGAAAGGCGGAGCTGGAGAGGCTGCTGACGGGAGACCTGGGCATCGTGCGCTACTCCGCCTCGCTCGAAGGGGAAGTGGGGAAATTGCTAAAACAGGCGCAGAAGTTAGGATTGGAAGGGCTCATCGGAAAGCTAAAGAATTCGGTGTATGAGGCGGGCCAACGCAGCGGGTCGTGGATAAAGCTCAAGCTCCATCACGAACAGGAAATGGTGATTGGGGGGTATACTGATCCTGAGGGGAGTCGCAAATATTTCGGCGCGCTGCTGGTTGGGTATTACGATAAAAAAGAACTGCGATTTGCGGGCAAGGTAGGTACTGGCTTCAATCATGCACTGCTCGAGAGTCTTTATGCCACGTTCAACAAAATGGGACAGGCAAACTGTCCTTTTGTGAATCTGCCCGAAAAGCGCCGCGGCAGGTCTGGCCAGGGTCTGACGGCCAGCGAGATGAAGCGGTGTCATTGGCTCAAGCCGAAATTGGTTTGCCAGCTCAAGTTTTCCGAATGGACGGAGGACGAAAAATTGCGGCAGCCGGTTTTTTTGGGGCTGCGCAAGGACAAGGATGCCAGGGAAGTTGTTCGTGAAAAACCTGAATAATTAATTAATCCAATGGAGCTCACAGTTGATGGATCGAAGGTGGAGGTTTCCAATCTGGAGAAGGTCTTCTATCCGAAGACTGGTTTCACCAAGGGGGACGTCATTGATTATTACATCCGCATTTCGGAGCATTTGCTGCCGCACTTAAAAAAGCGGCCGATCACGCTCAAGCGGTATCCGAATGGGGTGGAAGGATTTTTCTTTTACGAAAGGCAATGTCCCACGCATCGGCCGAAAAGTATCAAGACGGCGAAGGTGGCCAAGGAGGGCGGAGAAGTTCATTACTGCGTGATCAATGATTTGCGGGCGTTGGTATGGGCAGCGAATCTGGCGGACCTGGAGTTGCATACGTTTTTGCACAAGGTTCCGGCGATTGAGCGTCCGACTGCGCTGGCGTTTGATCTTGATCCCGGACCGCCGGCGGACATCGTGACCTGTTGTCAGGTTGGGCTCTGGCTCAAGGCGATGCTGGATGCGCTGGGACTCAAGAGCTTTGCCAAGACTTCAGGGTCGAAGGGTTTGCAGGTTTATGTGCCGCTGAATACGGCGGTGACGTATGAGCGGACGAAGGAATTTGCGCGTGCCGTGGCGGAGGCTTTAGAACTAAAATTTCCGGAGACGGTGGTGTCGAATATGCAAAAAAAGTTGAGGAAGGGAAAGGTGTTGGTGGATTGGAGTCAGAATGATGATCATAAGACGACGGTGAATGTTTATTCGTTGCGGGCGAAGGAGCGTCCGACGGTTTCGACGCCGGTGACGTGGGGAGAGGTGACGACGGCGCTTAAGAAGAAGAATGCGAAATTGCTGACGTTTGAGACGGCGGATGTGCTTAAGCGAGTGGAGAAGCAGGGAGATTTGTTTGCGGGGGTGTTGAAGGTGAAACAGAAATTGCCGAAGTTGGGGAAGGAGAAGTGATGCGGTCATGGTAGGGGGTTGGATTGTTGTTCGCAGATGCGAGTGGGGCTGTGGGAGGAATGACATCGTGGGCCATGTCAGTGCGGCGCGCACGGAGTGACGCGCCCTACCTGGGGCTGGCGCGAGATTTTGAGATCGTGGGTCGCGTGGGTCCCATTCGTGCAGGCGACCTGGAATTCGGTTCCATCCATCATGGCATCGACCGATCCTTGGGACAATAAACCCATCTCCAATCCTCCACGCGTTTACACAAACCTTTGCGCACCGGGTTCATTAGAATGTAACGGGTCTTTTCATCCAGTTCATGATGGTCGCGCAGGCGATGATCAAAAAAGTCGCGTTGCCAATCCACGCCGTGCCTTCCAGCCACGTATTTCTTCCAGTTTTTGATCGTGGTTTTCATTCCTGGCTCGGGTGGAAACGCAAGAATCGCATGCAGATGGTCAGGCATTAATAAACAGATCCTGCAATGCCAGGCCAGTTTGTCGTGATTGTGTTTTATCGCGGCTAGGACGCTGTCCCCGGTATCCGCCCGGCAAAACTGATTTTTTCCAGGGGGTGCGCATTTAATCGTGATGAAAAACCAACTCGCTTCAGGAACCCACTGTGGAATGGCATGCGGCAACTTTTTGCGGAGAGGTAATTCCATGTCCGAAGTGTAGTGAGCCATGAGTCAAATCAACTGTACACGGAGGCGATCGTGGGTCGCGTGCGCGGATTGGGGGGATGGGTGGGATTTTGTCGTGGGCCTTGTTAGTGCGGCGCGCAGCGGAGTGACGCGCCCTACCTGGAACCTGGCGGTTGGAATGGGATCGTGGGGCGCGTGCGCGAGTGGGCTCGATGGGTCTGTAAAGTGAACAAGCCAGTCCCATGCGTGGGACTGGCGACCACGGGTTTGCAAAACCGATTTAATCAGTCAAGTGTGGTCCGAGTGCGAGGGGTTGTCTCGCGCTTATCCTTAACGCTTTCTTCCCCGGCGGTGGAAATGTCCTCAGCACCGGCTCGTTCGAAGATATTCTTGGCGCGTTTGGTTTCGTTGCTGTCTTCCGAGTGAACGGAGAGAAGAATCCGGCCTTCGCGGATTTTGCCTTGATAACGCTTGGCTTCGAATTCGGGGATGCCCATGCCGACCAAGGTTCCAACGAGGCCGCCTGCGGCTGCTCCCACGGCTGCGCCGCTCAACGCTGCCATGATGGGGCCGGCGGCAATGAAAGGGCCGACGCCAGGTATGGCCAGGGCACCAATGCCAGCGAGCCAGCCCAAGGCACCGCCCAATACGCCACCGGTGCCAGCACCGGTGGCCGCGCCTTCCGGAGCTTTGGTCCCTTTTTCATGGGCGAAGTCCCTGGTTCCGGATTTGTCCGGGAGCAAGGCGGAGATGTCGTTCTTGGAGAAGCCAGCCATCTTGAGATCATCGACGATGCAACTGGCCTGGACTTCATCCCGAGCTACACAGAATACAGATTTAGCTGCCATATGATTTTCCTTCCTTTTGAATTTTTAATGGTTATTTAGCGCTGCTGTCGGTCTTGACTTCCAATTGATTATCCACGGCGGCGCCGTTAGCGACGTTTTGCACAACGTCGGAGATGGTCTTCAGCTCCTGGTCGCTCTTCACCGGGCCGCGCAAGGTCACCTTGCCATCAACGGTGATGATCTTGATGTTTTTGGCTTCCGTGGAGAGTTGGTCGTTTTTGGTGATGGCACGACGGATGTTGCGGGTGATTTCGCGGTCGGATTCGCTCTTGCCCTGGTCACCGGGGGTGAGCGTGGCGTTGTCACGGTCGCGCACGTTTTTACCCGTATTATCCGCTGCCTTCAGCGAGCTGGTGTCAGCCGCATTTGTGGAATTCGCAGCATCGGGATAGACGCGATTCTTGGAATCGAGTTCGCGCGAGGTGGGTGAGAGGGCATTCGTCGCGGGAGCGTTGGCGACGGTGGTGTCCCTACTAGCATCGCTGCTGGCGGTGGTTTCGGCACTGCGACTACAGCCGGCAATAAGGACCAAGGCGGCCGCGAGGCCCATCAATTTGGTTGGTGTTTTCATAATTGTTAGAATTAATTCCGGGTCAAAGCACCATCGTTCAGGTATAAGTCCGCTGCCATGGGGGATTTCCATACGCGGAAAGCAGGTAAGCAGGTCTTAACCCCAATTCACAGTGGGGCAAGGGTCGGTAATTTGGTTAAAGCGAAAAGGAGAGAATGTATGATTCCCAAATATATCGTTGAATTCACGACACAATCAGGCAGAACTCCGATAGCGAGTCATTACTCAACGGATGACCCGGTTGCCTGCGAGGAGTTTGTGGAAATGCTATTGGATCGCGGAGCCAAAATTCAGGCGATAAAGCATGCGGGAGAGGAGTTGCCGAAGCGTGATTTTGACAGAATGATCAAAACGGCAGCGGGCATGCTGGCTTCCAGTCGCATTTGCAATTCGCTGAACATCAAGGCTGAGGAGGAGCATTATCGGTTTGGGTTTACGGGGTGAGTGGAAGGTGGAATGTCCAACGTCCAATGTCCAAGGACTAAGAGTCAAAGAATATTCAATGGCCAATATCAGAGTTTGAGCCCGCGATATTGGGTGGAGTGTGGCGGAAAGAAACCGTTGGAAACGGTTGGGGAAACATTGGGATGCGAAGGACCCCACACTAAAGTGGGGGGGTTAATGAGAAGGGTGCGGCGTCAGTGCCTAGATAGTAACAAACCGGCGAGCAGTCAGCCTATTTGTTCCGTGACGATTATGCTCATCTGTTGGTGGTGATAATTGTGTTCAGTCGTGTCAAGGGTGAGTGGAGGTTAACAAATATTGGATGGCGCGGAGGGCGGGGTCGTTGAGCGCATACGCGATTTGGGTCGAGGGATGGATTGGGATTGTGGGCCTTGTCAGTGCGGCGCGCACGGAGTGACGCGCCCTGCCCACGTGGCTCGGGTGGGATTGGAGTCGGGGGGCGCATCCGCGGGAACAGGTCAGGGTGGAACCGGATCGCGGGCATCATTAGGGAGCGAGCGGCAGGTCTTTCCAGACGGGCACCAATCCTTACCATTAATTGATGGCTGGCGCACGGTTTGGAATTGAGGACTGCGTCCGCAGATAAGCTCGATGGACTGGTAGAATCGCCGACCGTGTTAGAATTCGAGGGGACTCTCATTCCACCGATTATACGATTGCTGGCGCGGGTTGGTCGGGTCGTGGGTCGCGTGCGCGGAGGGGGTGATTGGTAGAATGAGATCGTGGGCCATTTCAGTGCGGCGCGCACGGAGTGACGCGCCCTGCCCACGTGGCTCGGGTGGGATTGGAGTCGGGGGGCGCATCCGCGGGAGCGGGTGAGGGATGGATTGGATCGCGGGCATCATTAGGGAGCGAGCGGCAGGTCTTTCCAGACGGGCACCAATCCTTACCATTAATTGATGGCTGGCGCACGGTTTGGAATTGAGGACTGCGTCCGCAGATAAGCTCGATGGACTGGTAGAATCGCCGACCGTGTTAGAATTCGAGGGGACTCTCATTCCACCGATTATACGATTGCTGGCGCGGGTTGGTCGGGTCGTGGGTCGCGTGCGCGGAGGGGGTGATTGGTAGAATGAGATCGTGGGCCATTTCAGTGCGGCGCGCACGGAGTGACGCGCCCTACCCACGTGGCTCGTGGTGAGATTGGAGTCGTGGGGCGCTCCTACAATCACATTGAGCTTGGCAAAGAGGCTGTATCAGCTCCAATGGTGGGTATGCGTAATATTTTTTGCGGGATGATGCGCTTGCTGGTCGTTGTGCTTTTTATTGTCGCCGGGGTGGTGCGACCGGCGGCTTCGGCGCCAGTGCCTGATCCGGGTCCGAGGCTCTCGGATGTGGAATTCTTTGCGCTGCTCGATTTGTCCCGTCCGGATTTGGCCGAGGTGAAAAAGAGTGTTGCCGGGTCTGATTGGACGGCGGCACGTCATGCGCTGGCGGAACATATGCGGACGCGTCCGCTGCCGCATTGGCAGATTGATCCGCGCGGAGTTGGCCACGATGCGAAATCCAATGAACCGGATGCAGAGAAGGCGTTGAAGCATCTGGTCAACAGCCAGGGTATTGAATGGCAGTTTGGGGAGACCATTGATTGGGCATTCAACCCGACGACGCAGCCTGATTCCAAGTGGCCACGCAATAATGAGTGGACCTGGCAGTTCAACCGGCACGAACAATGGCTGGCGTTGGCGAAGGCTTATTACGCCACGGGCGATGAAAAGTATGCACAGGAGTTTGTGGCGGAGTTGAACAGTTGGGTTCACGACTGTCCGGTGCCGCTGGCCGCGGTTCAGAATGGGCCGTTTTCCCGCTGGCGCACGATCGAAGCGGGCATTCGTGCCGGCACGGTTTGGCCGGAAATTTTTCCGCGTGTGCTATCGGCGAAGTCCTTTGATGATGCGGCGGTGGTATTGATGCTAAAGAGCTTTGTCGATCATGCCGAGTATTTGATGAAGTTCCACACTACCGGCAACTGGCTGACCATGGAAGCCAACGGGCTTTATCATGTGGGCGCGCTCTTCCCGGAATTCAAGGATGCCCAGCTCTGGCGCGACACGGCCGCCGAACGGCTGGATCACGAACTCGATGTGCAGGTTTATCCCGATGGCGCACAAATCGAACTGGCTCCGGGTTATCACGGAATTGCACTCAGAAATTTTAGCGGCCCGGTGGAGCTCGTTTCGATGACCGGGTTTCAACCGCCCAAGGATTATCTGCCGAAGTTGGAGAAAATGTTCAGCTATTTGCTCTTCTCGATGCAGCCCGATCGAAGGATGCCGCCGTTGAATGATTCGGGGGCCAGCAGCATTGTAGTTGGGATGAGACCAGGGGCGCGGTATTTTCCGCAACGGGAAGATTTTCTCTGGGTTGCGACGAACGGCAAGGAAGGGAAGCCGCCGATGGAAACGTCCCACGTTTTTCCTTACGCGGGTCAGTTCATCATGCGGAGTGGCTGGGATGCCGATGCACGCTGGCTTTGCATGGACGGTGGGCCGTTTGGGTATGGTCATCAGCATGAAGATAAATTGAGCGTCATCCTCACTGCTTACGGCCAGCCGCTGCTCGTGGAGGGCGGCGCTTATATTTATGATGCGAGCGAATGGCGGCAATATGTGCTGAGCAGCCGTGCTCATAACGTGGTGATGGTGGATGGCCTGGAGCAGGCGCGTCGTCATGAACCCAAAGAGACTTTTGTCGTAAAGAATCCCCTGCCCCAGGTTTGGGAGAGCAATGATGTTTTTGATCATGCTGCCAGCCGATATGACGAGGGTTGGGGCGCGGAATCTCTTCACCCGATAAGGCAGACGCGGCATGTGTTTTTTCTTAAGCCGGATGTGTTCATCATTGCGGATGAACTGGAGTCGATGGATGGCAAACCGCACGATTGCGAGGCGTTGTTTCATCTCAATGCACCGGACGCCACCGTGGACGGCCTGCGTGTCACCACACAAAATGCCGGTCCGAATCTGACGGTCATGGCTTACGGTGCGGATGGTGTGAAAATTGTCAAAGGCCAGAAAGAGCCGGTGGTGCAAGGCTGGTTGCCGGATTCATCCGCTGGTTATGGGGGCATCAAAGCGATTCCGACGGCCATCTATCGTAAGAGTGTGGGGGGCAAAGTGACGGTGGTGTATGTTCTTTATCCATCAGCCAAAGCGGCGGCATGTCCGGTAACGGAAGTTAAACTGGCCGGGGAGACGTTGACGGTTCGGTTCAATCAGGGGGCGGAGAAGACGGTTAAGTTTCGGCCGTTTCCCGGGTTGTAGTCGATGCTGCAGGCCAACTGGCTTAGGCCTCGTACGGAAATAAGCTGACCCGATCTGCTGGTCCTCCGGGTGCCAGTCGGCGTTGCTCCTCAGTCGCAGATCGCCTTGGATATGCTCTTTCGTCGCGCCTTGACTGGCCCCCGGATGTCGGCGCAGCTCGTATCAGCTTATTTCCGTACGAGGCCTTAGGGTTGCACTTTTAAAATCCTGCTGGATTCTTAAGGCATGCCAATGACACCACATACTGAGCAGCACTTCACGGCTGGTGACACGGTCCGGGATATTGTCATCGGCATGTCTGATGGGTTGACCGTGCCCTTCGCGCTGGCGGCGGGGTTGACGGGGGCCATTTCCCAGACTCATCTCATCGTGACGGCAGGGTTTGCTGAGATTGCGGCGGGTTCGATAGCGATGGGGCTGGGCGGCTATCTGGCGGCGCGCGGCGATGCGGAGCATTACGCGCATGAGCAGGCGCGTGAGGAGCAGGAGATTGTAAACATCCCGGAGGCGGAGGCGCAGGAGGTGCGTGAGATTTTCGAGACTTACGGTCTTTCCGCCGAGGAGTGCGCCACGGTGGTGGAATCGCTCCGACGGCGGCCAAAGGACTGGGTGGCGTTCATGATGCGCTTCGAGCTTGGCCTGGAGCGGCCCGAACCCGGACGCGCGTGGAAGAGTGCATTGACGATTGCGCTTGCTTACATCGTCGGCGGCATCATTCCGCTCAGCTCATATATCATACTTCCGAATGCGCACAGTGCTTTGCGGTTGTCCGTGGCAGTGACTTTGGCGGCGCTCGCCGTCTTCGGTGGCATCAAGGGGCGCTTTACTGGGGTGCCGGTTCTGCGGAGTGCGCTTCAGACTACTGTCATTGGTGGCCTTGCGGCAGCGGCGGCATTTGGTATCGCGCGGTGGATTGGGTGAGTTTGAGGGAGCAGCATCGGTGGGTTGCTAACAGGCTAAGCCGGTTGGGAAACCGGCGCTCCGGGGCTTGACGGTGGGATTGGATCGCGGGTCGCGTGCGCGAATTGGGGCAATGGGCTGGGCAGAGTCACCGACGGTGTTTGAATTCCGGTGTTTCCACACGGGCACCAGCGTCATTCCACCATTTAATTGATTGCTGGCGCGTGGCAATGGAGTCGTTGGTCGCGTGCGCGAAGGAGATCGCGGAAGGAGAAATGAATCTCGTTACTCCGATTGCTAAGCGAGAGAACGTGCCTGGCGGTGGAATTTGGATCGTGGGTCGCCTGCGCGAATTGGAGGAATGGGGAATGATATCCGGGGCTTTGTTAGTGCGGCGCGCACGGAGTGACGCGCCCTACCCACGTGGCTCGTGGTGGGATTGGAGTCGTGGGGCGCATCCGCGGGAGCGGGTGAGGATTGGACTGGATCGCGGGCATTGTTAGGGAGCGAGCGGCAGGTCTTTCCAGACGGGCACCAATCCTTACCGATGCAAGGTGAACGTGCCTGGCGGTGGGATGAAGTTTCCTGGCCGCATCCGCGGGAACGGGTAAGGGTTGGGGTGATCGCGGGCATTATTAGGGAGCGAGCAGCAGCTCATCCTTACCATTAATTGATCGCTGGCGCGCGGGATTTGGGTCGCGGGGCGCGTGCGCGGATAGAAGCATGGGAGGGATTGATTTCGTTGGCGATATTAGTGCGGCGCGCACGGAGGTCCTTCCGGACGGGCACCAACGACGAATTGGATTGGATCGTGAGGGGTGGTTTTAATTTTTAAATGTGTTGTATTCGGCCTGGAAATCTCAGGTGAGGGCGTGGGCTGGTTGTTTTTGGGCGACGACTTCGCCGATGAAGGGTTCAAATTTTTTGGTGAGAAGTGATTCAGTGTTCTTCAGACCCCATTCAACGACCATTTGATTGCATTGCTCGGCGGCTTCCCGGGTATCGAACAAGGTCACGGATGACATCATGCCGTCGCCGAGGTCGAGGCAATAGTAACCCTCGAATCCCTTGATTTCGCTGATGAGGGGGATCAAGCCGTCGTTGATCAACGGGGTTATTTTGGCGGGGGAAACGGTTTGATAGCGTCTAATTGTGGCAAACATAATTAACTCCTTTGGTTGATTACCAACTCAACTCAATCTAGGGCCGTTTGGTGAAAAGGGCGAATCGAGATGGAGAGCATTGGAGTTAGCATATTCAAAAGAAGGAGGATGGGATGGTATGTCGGGAATAAAGCGGAAAGGGAAACCGTTGGAAACGGTTGGGCAAGAAACGGACGGAAATAACCCCGCACTAAAGGCGGGATTAATGAAAAATGTGAAACAAGTGATGCTGGCGCATTTCAAGACCAGCGGAGGTCGGGTTCGATCTCCTTGATTTCGCGGCGGATGGCGGTGGCGAGGAGCGGGAAGATTCTTACCAGGAAGGTGCGTTCCAGGACTAACTCGTCTTTGGTGAGGGTCAGGGAGCGGGTTTCGATGCCGCCGGCTTTTTCGGAATAAACGGGGGCGGAAATCTGGATCTGGGCGGGGAATCGGCCGGGGGCGATGGTCCATTGGATGTCGCGAGCGGCGCGGGTGGCGAGTTCGTACGCGCGGATCTGGAGTGGGTCCTCGGTATTGGGAAGTGGCGCGGCGGGTGGGGTGTCGCAGACGCGCAGGAGGTAGGTGCGAGCCATGGACTCGAGGCGCTGGTGGCGGAGATCGGTACTGGCGAGGTTGAGGGTCCAGGCAAAAGCCCAGCGTTCAGCGGCGGAGTCGCCACCGTTTTTGCGCACGGCGGTGGCGATGATTTGTTGAAAGACGGCCTTGGGAATGGTGTTGTCGTTCATAACGCTACCTTTTTTGATGTTCATAACGACACCATACTAACGAGGGGGGTGGGACATAGGGTGTCCATCCCCCATCACAGGACAAAAAAACCAAAAAATACAAGAACTTGGACAGCAGCGATTTGTAACTGGCCTGGGAAAAAGCGATGGGGAGGGAGGGTTCCAATTGAAGCCGGTGGCGAAGGGATTGCCAGGCGTTCGGCGGGTTCAACAACTCGGTGTGAGCGAGACTTGAAGGTCAGGGAAATTGCGGAACGGTTGAACGCCGGATTGATTTGAGAATGTGGGTCGAAGCGGAACTGATGCGGAGTCCGCAGGGCGATTGGGAGTGGATGCCTTTTGACGAAACCGATTCATGAGAGTGATATTGAGCGGATTAGCGGGACGGAGGAGCGATGGGTGTTGCATTCACCGAAGCCGGGAGTTTGCGGGATTGGGCTGGTTGAAGCAGAAGGACAGTGGATGGAAGTGAAAGCAGCGGAGTTTGATTTTAAGACATGCATGCTGTCAGAAGGGGATGGGCCGTTGAGGATGGATTACAGCCGCTTCATTTGATTACATGGTTTAAGTTAATTAAAGTTCGGTGGGTCAGTCTCCCCAAGAAAAGACACTGGCGTTTTAGTCACACGCGTTTAGCGTAGAGTAGTATGGGGCAACAGATTAAAGTCATGATAATGGATAATTGCGATGACGATCGCTTTTTATTGCAACGGTCATTGCGGACCCACCCGGATTTGAAGGTGATTGGTGAGATGGATCAGGGAGATACAGTATTAGATTATCTCGCTGGCAAAGGTCCGTTTGCTGATCGCGCACGCCATCCGATTCCCGATGTATTACTGGTCGATGCGGTTATGCCTCAAAAAGGTGCCGTCGAGATTTTGCGGTGGTTACAGGATCATCCCATGCCACAGTTGACTGTGTTTGTACTTTCCGGTTCTGTCTTTCATGAGGAGTGCCAGCAGCTGGTGGATATGGGTGCCAAGGCATGCTATGAGAAAACGGGTGATTTGGATTTGCTCAATGCCATTGTCGATGAAATTGATACTTTCAGTCACACCGGCCGGTTTGATCGTTCGAAGGCTCCGAAGAGTTTTATCCAGGGCCGCGACGCTCGTTTCTGAGCAGAGCCATTTTCAGAAAAGGTCCTTCATTACCATCCGGGAAAGCGTCTCGTACATTTCATTCCCAGTTCGAATGTATCAACTGAAATTGTTTTACACGGCGGCAATGAATGAACAGGAGCGGTAATCTGTGTCACAGATCACCGCCCCTTTATCAACTGCGTCCCTTTCCCCCGCACAGTTAACGCATAAGACTATCGCTTCAGCTTTGCACATTCCATGGGGAGATTTGCCACTTTTAAGAGGGCATTATGGGCAGACGAAACTTCATAAATAAACTCGTTGTATCCACTTTTGACTTCTTCAGACCGGTGGGATGATTTTTGCGAGCCTTCGGTTTGGATGAACGGAAGAGATTGGAACTGGAATTTCCAAGGAGAAAAAAGAGAGTCATCTGCATCTTCATTCGTAATAGATCTTGGCCATGGCATCGTTAGTAATTGGCAGCCTTCCTTCATTTCTCACCTAATCCGATTCTTGCCCCCGGGTTGCTCACAGATTTGTAGGAACAACCATGACACTGAATTCAGAACGCATGCGACTTATCATGCGCATGCGCATTGGCTATGGTTGGGCAGGATCAATGAACGTGCTTATTCAAGACATACAGACGGCGCAGTTTTTGACTCATGATAACCGCTGGACTAAAAATCCTGCTGAGGCGGAAAACTATGGTTTTAGCCTCACGGCCCATAGCGCTGCCCGCATGCTGAATCTGCAAGGCTACCAAATTCTTTTCTACTGCCCGGAAACCCACTACCAGATTTTGATTTACAGTTCCGAAGGCACACAACCGTCTCCCCAATCGAACTGATTAACGCTCGCACCTGCAAGTAGCCGCCACTTTCGGCCTACTGCACCTGGTCCAAATGCCGGTCCTTTTGTCTATGGAAGTTGCCTTCTTTTTTTGGAACAACTTTCTCCAAGTAAGCCAGGACTTCCCAGAAAGTCCCTGCGCCCTGCAGCCAGCCTCAAAGACTAATGGTTCTGTCCTTAAACAGTTTCCCTCACTGAAACCAGTGATGGCTTGAAGGACCATGCAAAAGTTCAAAATGCACCAGGCTGGCAGGCCTTGACCTGGAGAGCTGGCTGTTCACACCACCACCACTCGCCCGCAGCTTCCTGAATGGACTCGATAAAACCATCGAGACTGCCGGTTTTGGCCACAAAATAATCTGCCCCCAGTGAATAGACACGCTTCACTTCCTCGCCTTTAAACGAGGTGAATACAATCACCGGCATCATTGAATATTCCGGTTTGCCTTTCAGCCATTCCAAAAGTTCGAAGCCATTCATGAAAGGCATCTTCAGATCGGTAAACATCACGCAAGGCAATGGAAAAGCTTCGCGGTCCATGTATTTACCCTTGCCCTCGAGGTAAGCCACGGCTTCCAGACCGTTTTCGACTCGCCGGATCGGATTGGCAATCCGGTTGGAGTGCATTGCCTGATGGAATAACAGCACATCATCCGGATTGTCCTCCACAACCAGTATCGTGCGTTTTGTCATAAAATCAGGATAATTCCTGGTTGCTCGCCGGAAACGGGGTCTTCACCCCAAACCCGCCAATGGAACTCCCAAGCAAGTCTGGATTAATTTAATTCTCCACTGAATTTTCCACGACCGGGATCAACCTCATTGCGGGGTAGCCTAAAACAACAACTTATGAAGACTCGAGATAGAAACTACCTTTTCCTCTTTGCCCTCCCCACCACTTGCTTGGGTACTACGTTAAGCACCTTTTTAAAACCCGAGAGCAGTGTTGCCCGGACATCCGGATGAAGCGAACGCATTTCGCTCAACAAATCGCGTTCCCATTCTTCAATGGGGCGTAAGTCCGAACCTTTCCCCTTTCCTGCTGCATTAGGCAGCGGAGAGATGTCGCCTAGCATGAGCTTGAATAACTTCAAGGTGGTTAAGCTTGGTCGGGTTTCCCCATTCAAATAGCGGGTGATAACTGCCGGTGTTAACTCCAGCTGCCGGGCGCATTCCGATTGAGTCCAACCAGACTTGGCCAGCAATCGTTCGAATTCAATGTTTAAAGGGTCCACAAAATTAATTTGATTAGGTTGCTGTCCCTCTTTACGTATTGAGTTAATCAATAACGTGTTTAAGTAGCTTCATCAGGCGCGCACACTGAAACAAGCGAAAAATGAACCGTGCTTTTGGCCCAGGCCACCTTTGATTTTACCACTCACGGACTGCGACTCAAATTGGCAAATGCTCCATTCGCACTCACCTGTTATCTTCCCCGGTTTCCATCCATGATGACACAACTCAAGCAAGCTGACTAATCAACCAATTCATCAGGTTTTGATGGCGATGGAATTCCCCAAGAAAAAATGGTAGGCGATGAGGGATTCGAACCCCCGACCCACAGCGTGTAAAGCTGCTGCGCTACCACTGCGCCAATCGCCTAACCGGTCATCATATTGTGCGCCGATTTCGTTTGGAAGCAAGCTCAATTGGCAGGCAAAGGAACCTTCACCGCTCACCAAATAATAAAACCAAATGTCTAAGCTCCACCAGAACACCCATCCAAAACACCGGCAGTGCACCTCCTTGAAGGTAAACATATACCATCACAAATCCTCCCGCCACTCGCATCAATGCCAAAACAGCCACTAACCACATTGCCGGCAATCTGTTCGCGGAGCTTAATTTGAGGTATAACACAAAAACTCCAAATAAGACCGTCAAAACGGTGGCAATCTTCGGCTTCCTAAAGAGCCGTATGAAAAAGGCAAATGGCGCAAAACAAAGAAAGAGAGGATCGAACGACAATGTGAATAATCCCATATTCGCCCAAGATTTTAGATCAACGGGATAATCTTTAGGCGTGGTTACCCGCAGCTGCGGATCGACCACTAACATTAGTAAAATCGCCCCCGCCATTCCGGCCAAGCTCGCCAATCCCCACAATTTAAGTGAAGTGGAGGCTTTGAAAACTCCTTCCCCACTGTACCGCTCGTGCCAGCCAAAAACAAAGGACCAGAGCACAAAGGTCGTCCAAAGCAGCATCAGTAGGAAGAACCCCACAGCACCGTTCCTCTCAGTCCAGCTAGCGAGACGCGGATACGCCGCCAATGAAGTTATCATTGCTGCCACTGCAGCCTTGATAAGGACGTTTGTTTGAGCCAATGAGCGCATGCTTGCGCTTCTCCTTCTCATGTTGGTCGGTCGGATTCAAGTCAAACACACGATCATCGTGCAAGAAACCAGTTGAATGTCCTAAGAGTTGCGGCAAACTCCTACCACCCTATATGGATGAAATCGCGAGGTGTTATCAATTGTTGGGCTTGGAGGCCGGAGCATCGCACGAAGAAGTAAAACAGGCGTACCGCGACCTGGTTAAGGTCTGGCATCCAGACCGTTTTTCTCATGACCCCAGGCTGCAGATTGTGGCGCAGGAAAAGTTGAAGGAGATCAATGGTGTTTATCAAATCCTTGAGTCCAGTTTTTTTGAAGCCAGCATCACCCCTGCTCTCGCTGAGGAGATTCCAACAAATCCAGATAATCAACCAACTGAACAGTCAGGTCCAACAGCAGATGGCGACCGACCTAAATCAAAATTCAACAAGTCCGCTTTGATAATTGTTGCCCTAACGGTTCTGGTACTTATTTCAGGGGTAACGCCCTTCATTTGGAAGTTTTACCGAGCTGGAAAAAATCTTTCCAGCCAGCCTTCAACCGCCAGCTCTTCGCCCGAGGTTCCAGTGGAATTAAAGGATGTCGAATTGATTCTTAAGGATGGCTCCGCTATTTACACGGGCAAATGGACAGAAGTCAGCCCGGGAAAAAATAAGAAAGGAAGACAATTTCATTACGCAGGCACAGTCGACGGTCTGCCAACAGCCACCGCCACTTTCGTTCCAAGCATGCCGAAGACTGGCAATTATGATGTCTATGTCTGGTACACCGCAGGTGGCAATCGCTCAAGTTCTGCTGCATTTGAGGTCGTGCACAATGGCGTGACTAACAACGCAACCGTCAATGAGTTGATAAATGGCGGGCGCTGGGAAAAAATCCTTGCGGAAGCGCGCTTTCGCCAGGGCACCAATGGTTTTGTGCGACTGAACAATAATACCGATGAAACCAATCGTATTGTCGTAATACACGCCGTCCGCTTCGTCGCCTCGGACACCCAATAAACACCTTCACCGGCCCAAACCACCGCAAATTGTACAACTCCGGCTTTGGACCGTCTGCCACCAAAATTCTTTGCCACGGAGACCAAGCCGATCAAAATTAGTCCCATTTGTCGGAAACATTTTCCTTCACCTCCATCCTATCACGTCTAAGATAGCTACCGATGAACAACAGCGGCCCCATTGTCTTGAGTGAACTGCTTGCGCCGGAAACGATCAATCTCCAGCTTTCCGGCACTCAGCGTGATCAAGTGTTATCCGAACTCGTCGGCCAAATAAAGGAACTCAACAACCAACCCCAGGCAAGGGAAACACTTTTGCGTGCCTTGGAAGAACGCGAGCAATTGCACAGCACCGGCATCGGTGACGGAGTTGCCTTGCCGCACGCGCGCAACGCCCTGGTCGGTCTGGTGAATCGCCCCATCATGGTTTTTGGCCGCCATCAAACGGGCGTACCTTATGGCGCCATCGATGGCGCGCCAGCAAAGTTGTTCTTTCTATTGATTGCTCCAACAGTCACTCAACATCTATCAATGCTGGCACGCATCAGTCGTGTTCTGCGAGATCCCAAAGTGCGGAGAGGCCTGCTGGCCGCGGATTCGGCTGACAAGGTGATCAAGACCGTAAAGGATGCCGAAGCCAGAATTTGAGAAACTTATCTCAACTCACCGGCAAAGCCTTGCTGCCTGAGTGCCTCAAATAATACAATCGCTGCGCAGTTGGACAAATTGAGCGAACGCGACTCAGCATTGAACATCGGCAGCCTCAACCAACGCTCCGGATTCTCCTTCAGCAACTGTTTCGGCAACCCTGCGGTTTCACGCCCGAAGACCAGGTAATCTTCCGGCAGGTACTGCACTTCGGTGTAGAGCCTGGGCCCGTCTGACTCCACAAACCAAAGCCGGGCATCTGCTGGCAACTGCTCGCAAAAGGTCTTCCAGTTCGCCCATTGGCGCCACTCCACCTGTTGCCAATAATCCATCCCGGCGCGTTTCAGTTGTTTGTCATCCAGCTTGAAACCCAAAGGCTCGATCAGGTGCAACCGGGTTTTGGTGGCGGCGCACAACCGGGCAACGTTTCCAGTGTTTGGTGGAATCTCCGGCTCAACCATTACTATGTTCATGTTCCACCTTCTTTTTCGGCACCGACACTTTGGCCTTTGATTTGTAAAACACTTTCCACAAAACCAATCCATGTGCGGGCGCTGTCATTCCCGCCACTCGCCGATCCCTGGTTTCTAAAATCTTTTTGATGTCCGCCGCCGCTATCTTCCCCTGCCCCACCTGCACCAGCGTGCCAACAATGCCGCGGCACATTTTGTAAAGGAATCCATCGCCTTCGATTATAAATGTCAAAAGCGATCCACTTTTCTTGATATCGCACCGAGCCAAAGTCCGCACCGTGGATTCCACTTCATAGTTGCGACTGGCGGCAAAGGATCTGAAATCGTGTTTGCCCGGAAACAACTTTGCTGCGGACCGCATCGCCTTCAAATCCAGCTCCTTCGGCACCTGCCACGCTTGCTCCCGCAGCAACGGATTCATCGCGGTCTGGTTCCAGACAAAGTAACGATACTGTTTGCCTGCTGCATCAAACCTCGCGTGAAAATCGGCAGCAACTTTTTGCGCAGACATCACCCGAATGTCCTCGGGCAAATGGGCATTGATCGCCAGCGCAAGTTTTTCTGAAGTCATCCGGAATTCTGCCTTGGGAATTTCCATATGGGCCACCATGCCGATGGCATGCACACCAGTATCCGTGCGGCTGGAACTATGGATTCTTCCGACACTTGGAAATAATTTCGTCAGCGCCTCTTCCACCCGTTGTTGAACGCCAATGCCGCTTTTCTGCACCTGCCAGCCGGAATAGTTCTTACCATCATATGCGATGGTCAGTTTGAATTTCAACTTTTCCACGGGCGCGCTGCTCACGTTGCAAAACTATCCAGGTAACTCTGCAACAAAATCGCCGCTGCAGTCTTGTCCACCTTTTCCTTCCGCTTGTCGCGTCGAACATCCGCTTGAATCAAAAAACGGTTCGCCTGTGCCGAAGTCAATCGCTCATCCCACGTCTTGATCGGAATCGCCACCGAATCCTTCAACACAGTCACGAACTCCTGCACCTTCAACGCCGCCGGACCATAACTCCCATCCATATTGCGCGGCATGCCCACCAGCAGCATCTCCACCTGCTTTTCCTGAATGAGTTGCTTCAATCGCACCAGGAAATTCGCGAACGGCTCCGCAAGAACAAATTCCAATGGTTGCGCAATTACTCCCAGTTCATCGCTGATGGCGAGTCCGATCCGCTTTGTTCCGTGATCAATGGCAAGAATTCGTGGCATATCTCATTTTACTTTCCAAAAAGCTCTTCCGCTTTCGCAGGGTTGACGGAGCGCAAAATATTGGTCGCAGCCCAGCGCACCCTGGCGTTGGCGTCCGTCAGATAACCTACCACTGTTTCAGTAGCAGCCGCTGCATTTGTTCCCAGGCGCCTTAACCCATACAAACCCGTTTCCCGGATGGGTGGTGATTCCATAGCCTGTTTCAGCAATGGCACTGCGAACTCGGGCCGGGGTTCAAGATTCCCTGCGAGGTTCGCGGCCTGCGCTTTTATAATGATGTTATTGGTGGATTTGGCAATCTCCAGAAGCACCGGCATCGCAAAGATTCCATTGGTTCCCAAAGAGGCGATGACATTCCATTCTTCGTACCACTTTTGGGGATTAGATGTATCCAACAAGACCGCCAAATGCTTTTCCTTTGGCTCCCGCCCGAGCACGATGAGTGCCGCCATTGCGGAATAACGCGCATGAAAGGCCCTTCGACCTGCTGTTGTCCGGGTCGCGGCTTCAAGCGCCGCAATTGCCGGTTGCGCCCGCTCGCCCAATCGTGCCAAGGCCATCGCCGCTTGCGGCCGTCGATCACGATCACCATCTAACTCATCCGCAGCGGAAACGCCCAGCCCATTCAATGACCGCGCAAAAACCGCCCAAAGCACGGATGGACGCCAGGACACCTCCTGTGCCAGCCATCTTACAGCACGCTGGTCCATCTCTGCGTATACCGCAGATACAGTCTCCGGGCTTTCATTCTTATTCTGCCAGGGCTCGATCCAATAGGAGAGCGGGTGCCCGCGATGCCAAGGCTCCCGCTCACGCACGAAGAAAAAAACTGCCAGCAGGAGCATGCCGGCTCCAACCAACAGATAAATTCTCGTGCGTTTCATGCGAATGTATTTTAGGCGATTTGGCGCATTACCTTGGCTGCGGCGCTCACCGTCTTATCGATGTCCTCCGCCGAATGCGCGGTGGAAATGAAACCAGCTTCAAATTGTGAAGGCGCCAGGTAAACACCCTCCTCCAACATGCCATGGAAATACTTCCCAAACCGCGCGCGATCACTGTGCATCGCATCGGCCAGATTATAAACCGGCTCCTCGGTAAAATAACCACAGAACATCGATCCAATCCTCTGGAATTGCACCGGCACATTCGCCAGCTTCGCCGCATCCTTCATCTCAGCTTCCAACTGCGCGCCTAACGATTCCAGTTTCTCATAGGCATTGCCGCTGAAAAGCTCCTGCAGCGCAGTGATGCCCGCAGCCATGGCCAGCGGATTGCCGCTGAGAGTTCCAGCTTGATACACCGGCCCGAGCGGCGCGAGACAATCCATGATCTCCGCGCGTCCGCCGAAAGCCCCCACTGGCAGACCGCCACCGATGATTTTTCCAAAGCACGTCAAATCCGGCGTAATGCCGTAACGCTCCTGTGCGCCGCCTTTGGCCAGCCGAAATCCAGTCATCACCTCATCAAAAATGAGGACCGCCCCATTTTCCTCCGTAATCTTCCGCAAAAATTCCAAAAAACCCGGCTTCGGCAGATAAAGTCCGGCATTGCCCGGCACCGGCTCCACGATAATTCCCGCCATCTGCCCCTTGTTCGCATCGAACGCCGCCCGCACTGCTGCCTCATCATTGAATGGTACCACCACCGTATGCTGCGTAAACGCCGCCGGCACACCGGCGCTGTCGGGATTCCCAAACGTCAATGCCCCCGACCCCGCCTTCACCAGCAACGAATCCGCATGCCCATGATAGCAGCCGTCAAACTTGATAATCTTATCCCGTTTCGTAAAGCCACGTGCCAAACGGATCGCCGACATCGTCGCTTCCGTTCCCGAATTGCACATCCGCACCTTCTTCACGCTCGGCACATGGTCACAAATCAGCTTGGCCATCGTCACCTCCGCCGGATTCGGAATTCCAAAGCTCGTCCCATGCACCGCCGCTGCCTGCACCGCCTGAATGATCTTCGGATTGGCATGACCCAGAATCGCCGGCCCCCAGGTACCCACGTAATCCACATACTCATTCCCATCCACATCGAAAACATGCGCCCCCAGCGCCCGATTGACAAAGAACGGCTGCCCACCCACGCCTCGAAAAGCCCGCACCGGCGAATTCACCCCGCCGGGGATATACTTCAACGCTTCAGCAAACAATTGTTCCGATTTAATCCGCGAAATCATGGGTAGAAGTTAACTGTTGTAGCCACTGGAAGCCATCTCATAAACAGGCGCAGATGGCGCGGGCAGAGATTTTGGTCTGCCCCAAGGCGTGAGGAGGGAGCATCCCCCATAATGGGGCTGCGACTGACGAACAACGCAGGGGCAGGCCAAAAGATCGCCCGTCTCCCCGTACAGTTTTCCCTTCTTCATTTTATTTGTATCATGTTTCGACGCCGCTGCGCCTGTTTGTGAGATGGCTTCCAAAGCACACGGTTTTTTCATCACATTGCCCCTGCAACTCGCACCGTGTAAATTCTGCTATTTGTTTTTCATTGTTTTGCTTTGTCTCTCATCGCCACGTTCGCACACTCTTCGGCACACATTATACTCCCTATGTATTACCGCAGCATCAATAACTCTCTTCGGCCTTGGTCATTCCCTTGTGCCAAGGGTCTTTGATCACCATCGAGTTCGGTGCTACATTCCGCCCGAGGTCCCCAAAATGATTAAAAAGTTCGAAGCCGGCCGCGAGGCTCGGCAACACGTTCTGGAGGAATTGGATGGTGTCGGTCGTTTCCTGGGCGTGCTGTCGGTGCTTGTCGTTGCGCTCTTGACCGCAGTTCCTGTTCCTGCTTCCAACCTGTCGGACGACTATGCTGAGCAAGCGCTTGAAACCTTGCTGAATCAGACAAATCTGCATCCACGCGCTTTTGTCGAGGACCACAAGCTCCGTATCTATTACACGAACGGCGCCCGGATTTGCATGTTGAAGGCGACTTGGGAACTGCCGCGGGTGACGGCGGAAAAGTTCGTTTACGCCAGCGCCCCCCTTCAAGCCGTCAAGTCCCCAAAACCAATCCCGGACGCGAACTCGCGCTGGCACGAAGTGACCGTGCTGCCACAGGCCGAGTCTGACCGTCTCATTCACAAATTGGCTGATCACCTTGTGCCGGTCGAGCCCGGCCATGGCATCTTCTGTCGATTTGCGCTGGGAGAAGCGATGCTGTATCGCAATGCGCATGGACAGGTCCAGCTCGCTGCCCAGACGAACCAGCCCGTCGACGTCACGATCGACCGGCGATACACCCGGGAGGAGTTTGCTTCCGCCGCGGCCGCGGAACTCGAAACCGATCTGAGAGCCGCTCACCGGGGTCAAACCGCCTTCATGCTGGCCATCGGACACGGCAGCCGGCTGCGCCTCGCGTTCCTCGACCTAGCCCAAAAGCAAGCCGTTGTTCTTTACGTCCCGAGCAAGGCCGATGATCAGGGCCAGACCGCTCCTATCGGCAGCCGGTTTGTGAACCTGACTTCCTTCATCGTAATCGACAACGGAATCGCCTTCCTGAAGAACCCCATTACAAGTTTGGTGCGGGCAGTCAACCAGTCGCTTCAGTGGCCGCAGACCCTGCTGCCTCGTCTGGCGCATCCAAAATCGGAAATCCCGCCCCTGACCCACGCTCCCGGGATGGACCTGACTGCATGGGAACAATGGCTCGACCACCACGCTCACGCACCACGCGAACAAGGCTCGCTGCGGCTGCTCATTGATGGTGATAATTTCTATCCCACTTTCGAGCGCCGGGTGGCGGAAGCGCAGAGCGGCGTTGCTATTCTTGTCTGCATATTTGACCGGGATGACGTCGCCGTGGACATGGCGAACCGGCTGAAGCAGCGATCAACGAACATCCCAGTACGGGTGGTCTTCGATCGTTTGATGTCGCGCGATGCGGCATCGACCCCGCCAGCCACGCCGATGCGCGAAGGGTTCATCCCGCCCAACTCCATTGCGGCCTATCTGCGCCGCGATTCCGTGGTTCGAGTACGCCCGGAGCCGAATCCGGCCTTCACCGTTGACCACATGAAGGTGTACCTCGTGGATGGATGTTACGCTTACATTGGCGGGATGAACCTGGGCCGGGAATACCGCTACGAATGGCACGACCTCATCGCGGAAGTCCAGGGACCGGTCGTGGCCTCTTACCAACGGCAATTCGACAAGAAGTGGGCCCAGGTCGGACCGTGGGGTGACCTTGGTCTGGCCGCAGAGACCATTGGTGGAAAGAAGCCGAACCCGGACCTCGAGCCCAATGCCGGGCTGATCGAACTCCGCCGGCTCTACACGAAAAGCTTCAGCCGCCAGATCCGCAAGACCGAACTGGCCGCGATCAATCGAGCTTCCGGCTACGTTTTTGCCGAAAATCCCTATTTCTATAGCAACGAGTTCCTCAATGCCCTCGTGCGCGCCCCGTCGGCGCGGTGTGGATGTGCGCGTCATTTTGCCCTCCGAAAATGACCTGACCGCCGGACACCGAAGCAACCTGGTGACCGCAAATTATCTCCGGGAGCAAGGCGTTCGTGTCTTTCTTTACCCCGGCATGACGCACGTCAAGGCCCTGCTGGTGGACGGCTGGGCCTGCTTCGGTTCCGCTAACTTTGATGCCCTGAGCCTCAGGCTTAACGGTGAAGACGATCTTGTGACCTCGAATCCAGCCTTCGCCGCCACATTCAAGCACGACGTTTTCGAAACCGACTTCGACCGAGGCCGGGAGCTGCTGGAAGAGTTGCCGGTTGGGTGGAACGACTACCTGGCCGAAGCCCTGCTGAACCTACTTTAGTTGGCTTCGTAATTTACAATTCGACGCGCGCCAGCTTTCCGTCCCATTCATGCAACACGCTGCTTCCTATCCGCCTTCATTTGCGTCCATCTGCGGTGGAACCCATTCCTCCGTCTCAAATAATCTGATATTTCTGCGCAATGAACCGCATCACCCGCCTGCCCTTTTCTTGAGAACCAGCTCGCCAACGATGGCATCGCTCAACCATTTTTCGTAACGGTCGGAACTCCATTTGCGTTCAATCACCAGCATCCGATAAATGTCCCGTCCGGTGAGCGTCCAAAGAATGTCCCTGGCTTCTTTTTCGCCAAGGCCGGGGAGCAATCGTCCAGCTTGAATAAGGAGGGTGATGGTTGGAGCCTGCGCCTCGTACCGTCCGCATTCTTTTTCGCGCTCAATCGCCGCCAGCTCCGGAATCACCACGCCAGCTTTGCGCAGCAGGTCGAACTCCGATCGTTCGGAGTCATAAATGTGCCGGGCAATTCGAGCGGCAAATCGGAGACGCGCCACCGGGTCCACCAGCCCCTCCACCTCACCGATAAGATCCTGATAAGCGGGACCGAAAGCCGCTCGATCAATCAGTTCGGTCAGAATGCGCCGCTTGGAGCCAAATACAGCATAGACAGTGGGCGTTGCCACCCCGGCTTCACGGGCAATGGCTTCAATCGTCGCCGCTTCATAGCCTTCATTCAGGATGAGTTGCCGCGCTGCGGTCGCGATGCGCGCCCGCGTCTCATCGGCCTGTCGCTGCCGAACAAGGGAATAATAGGAACGAACAGTTTTTTTCGCCATTGACGGTATGAAGATATTGAGTATAGTTAACTATAACGAATATATTAAATCATTATTGCTCTAACGAACACACTCTAACCGGAAATCTGAATTATGAACAGCGGAGAACTTGCCCCCAATCAAATGCCCAAGGAAGTTGTTAACTTGCTCTACGCGGAATTCCTGAACGAAGGAAACCAAGCCATTGCGGATCAACTTATTTCATCCGACTTTGCCGGACCGGCCGGAAAGGGACCGGAAAGTTATAAGGCCTCGGTCCTGCCTCTTCGCCAGGCCTTTCCTGACCTGCATTTCAAAATTCAGGATATGGTGGTGGAAGGTTCCCGCGTGGTCGTGCGCTGGACATGGAAGGCAACTCATCGCGGACCGTTTGCGGGTGTTCCTCCGACCGGACGTCAGGTTTCCAACGAAGGAATTGCCATCTACCGGGTTGAGGACGGGAAAATTGCCGAGTCCTGGGCACAAATGGACCGTCTGGGCGTGCTCCAGCAAATCGGGGCTCTGCCGCCGATTGGTCCGGGTGTATCTCCCAATCAATCAAAACCCCAACCCACTGCCTGAAGGAATCGTACCATGAAATTATTTATCCTTGGTGCCACTGGCGGTATTGGTCAGCACCTGTTAAATATTGCACTTGAACGCGGTCACGAAGTGACAGCGTATGTTCGCTCTCCTCAGAGAGTCGCCTCCAGGCACGAACGACTCAAGGTCGTCCAGGGCGATGTCTTCAATGCCGACCAGATGGCACAATCCATGGCCGGCCACGACGCCGTTCTCTCCTCCTTTGGGCCAACAACCGTACGTTCCACGACCCTCCGACGCCGGTTCGGACGGACCTTGGCCGCAGCCATGCGGAAAAGCGGTGTCCTTCGGGCAGAAATTGTGTCTGCGGCATTTCTCTTCCGACATATAGGTGTACTTGGTCGTCTTCTGAAGGCAACTCTGTTTCGTCAGATGATCCCCGACATGAAAGGAATGGAAGATGAAGTTCGTCAAGACGATCTCAACTGGACCATCGTGCGTCCTCCGCGCCTCACCAATGGTCCAGCAAAGCGCACCTTCCGCACTGTAGGTTGGAACCTGCCCAAAGGCGGATTCCTTATCTCACGAGCGGACGTGGCCCACTTCATGATTGGCGAAGCCGAAAAACCATCTCACTTGAAGCAGGTTGTAGGCGTGGCTGACTAGAGCGGACACCTCATTAACTATACCGAATGCCGAAAGAAATTTCCGAATGGCGGGAGGGATTTTGATTTGAGGCAAGGCGGAGGCCGCAGGCGCTATCCTTAGATAGCGACCAGGCCGACAACGCCGCCTCAAATCAAAAGCACCCTGCTCACAATGACTAATGAATTTCCTCATCCCAAGGTCATGGCTTTTCTGGCTCGAATTACATCCGGCTTATTGCCTGCTTTTATTCCGGTTCTTTTTTCCATTTCGGAAATTAATTTTGGCATTCGGCATAACACTCACTTCACCCGCAAAGACTCGGAGCGGCGCGATAGCCTCCTTCGATTGCGAAAAACTCAAGCAAACCAGGCAGTGATATTATGGATTATTTGATATTGAAAACCATTCATCTGACGGGGCTGGCCATGACCTTCATGGGACTGGCAGGTGTTTTGGCGTCGAAAGTCGCCAGTGAAGCTCCATTTAAGAAACGGTGGATTTTTCATGTTTCACACGGAGTAGGCATGCTTATGCTGGTTTTCTCCGGATTCGCCCTGGCCCACCAGTTGGGCGCTTTAAATTCAATACCCGGATGGCTTAGGGGAAAATTCGTAATTTGGTTGCTCGCGGGTGGCGCCATGGCTCTTGCCATCCGCTTCAGCCGGTTCACGGGGCTGGTGCTGATTTTCTTTGCGGGACTTGTCCTCGCCGCCGCATGGCTCAGCATCCAAAAGCCATTTTAACAATCAGTCAAACTTGTTAACCACGCGTCCCTGGGTTCATCTTCGACCACGAAGTTGACCTGCACTTCCACCCCCTCGCAAAAACATTTCGCGACCATTTTTAGCGCATAATTCCTAGATTGCGATGTGGAACTGACTCGTGCTTAAAAGCGGGCAGTAGCCAGCTTTTTCGGCCTTTCAATACTTCCTGCGAGCTTTGAGTCGCCGTCAGCGCGTGATTTATCCTCTTCAACCAGCTACTGAAATCCTCTTGCCATTCGCTTACATTTGTGAATGAATCGCTGCGTTCGCCCCAGAACCATTCACTGAATAAGGGAGGGGTAACCAAAACTGAAAGTTAAACAACCTATATGCGCACCATCAAGCTGCCCGGTTTAATCGTGTTGTCTCTCTCTCTGAGTCTTGTTCATGCTCCCGCCTTTTCCCTGCTCGGACCTTTCGCTCCTTGGATGGACCCGGTTGAATCTTACCATGATGGTACCATTGGCGGCCCTATGAATCTGGGAGAAGAGTACCGCTGGAACGTGCCGGTGGTCACCTATGCTTACGATCAATCATTCGTCCAGTATTTCGGCTCCAATGGCGTGGCCGCTGTCGACAGTGCCATGAAGATTCTCAACGACCTGCCACCAGCCTCCGCCTTGGCCCCGAGCAACTATCCTTTCAGCACTTTGAGAGTAAATTTCGCTGCCCAGAGTTCATCGCTCTTTGATATTAAATCTATAACTCTCAGTCACATGCTGGAACAAATGGGATTGGCCTCTCCCGAACGCTTCGTTTTTTGCCTTCGCAATTATTCAGAAGCAAACAACACCACCAATTATAATGTAATCACCCGAAACTTTGATCCAATCACCACCACCTATTCCAGCAACATTAACAATGTTCTGTATGATTATTATTTCTTCCACTCAGCCAATTCATCCCGGGTGGATGCTGTTGATTTCGCCGTCGATCCCATGGCCGAGGCATTTACCTCAGTCGCCGGCTTTAACTCCGACTATCCCGGTCTGCTCTTCACCGGCCTGACCTTTGATGATGTTGGTGGGTTAAAATACCTGCTGAACACAAACAATTTGAACATGGAAAGTTTGTTGCCTGGTGTTCATGGCTATGGCGCCAATGCTTCCAGTTACGTCAATCAAGCTCTCCGTCCCGGCGTCGATAAAATCACGTTCCAAAAGGTCCGTTACGATGCAGTGTTCCAGCAGATCTTTCCTCCCTTTACCAATCGTTTTACCGACACATTTCTTTCCAATGGCATTTTCGTGCAACAAAGCCTGGAACGTGTGATTACCAAACCAGACATCCTTTTTACTGCCGATTCAGCCGGTTTTGGTTTCGTCTCACGCACTGGAACCACCAACTGGCTAAACAATGGAACACCTGGCCAACACGGTCCGGGCGTCATCCAACCTCCCATTGTGGTCAATTTCAATAGAATCGGCCCAACACTTCAAAACAATGGAACTTACCCGGTGCCTTACACTCCCGAAGAATCAACCTGGGGCACGTTTGACGAATCAACCAACGCTCCTATTTCCTACCCCGCCACCGTTGGCAACACTACCGCCTTCAATTTTAGACTGATAAATAATTCATCCCCGACTCCTTCTGCCAGGGATTCCACCTGGACCTTGTCAGGTCAGCCGAACGACCATTTCCTGCTTCAAACCTCTACCAACCTCCTGGACTGGTCCAGCATCGCCACCATTACCAATCGGGGCGGAACATTCACCTATATCGATACGATTGCTGCAAAGACCTCTCAGCGCTATTTTCGCACAATCCCTCAATGATTTCCTTGAAACAGCCAGAAATCTACCTCAAGTAATTTGATATTTCTGCGCGATGGGAATCCGCCGTCCCACCCCAAACGCCTTGCTCGTCACCTTCAGGCCTGGCGCGGCCTGGCGGCGTTTATACTCATTGAAATCAATCAGCCGGATGACGCGCTTGACCGTCGGTTCTTCGAAACCAAGGGCAATAATTTCGCGCATACCTTTGCCTTGAACCACGTAGGCATCCAAAATCGCATCCAGCACCTCGTACGGCGGCAGTGAATCCTGGTCCGTTTGATTCGGCCGCAATTCCGCCGATGGCGGCTTCGTGATTGTGTCCCTGGGGATAATCTCCTGCTCGCGATTAATCCATTTTGAAATCTGATAGACCATCGTCTTGGGCACATCGCTGATCACTGCCAGTCCACCGCACATGTCGCCGTAAAGCGTACAATAGCCCACCGCCAACTCGCTCTTGTTGCCCGTGGTGAGCAACAGCGCGCCAAACTTGTTCGACATCGCCATCAACGTAACCCCGCGCAGCCGTGCCTGGATATTCTCCTCCGTCGTGTCCTCTTTCAGTCCGGTGAATACCGATGCGAGCTGCTTTTTCACCGCTTCAAATTCAGGTTGTATCGGCACCACATCATACCGAATGCCCAACCGCTCCGCCAAAATCTGCGCATCATCCAGGCTGCCTTGTGACGAATATTGCGAGGGCAGCGAAACCCCGCGCACATGCTCCTTCCCCAGCGCATCCACTGCGATGACCGCCGTCAACGCCGAATCAATGCCACCGCTCAATCCCAGCACCGCGGATTTGAAACCGCATTTGTGCAAATAATCCCGCAACCCGAGCACCAGCGCCTTATAAATAAATTCTTCAGCCGACCATTCCATGCGCGGCACTTCAACGCTGGATTCCGTATCCACCACGAAAAAATCCTCGGCGAACATATCGCCACGTCCGATTAAAGTCCCTTCCGCATTGAATGCCAGACTGCCGCCGTCAAAAATCAATTCATCATTGCCACCGATTTGGTTGCAAAATACCACTGGCCTTTTGGATTTGATCGCCATGCTCCTTAACATGTTGTAGCGCGTTTCCTCTTTGCCGAGGGACCATGGTGACGCCGAAACGTTGAACAAAATTCCAGCTCCGGCACCGGCCAGCTCCATGGGTGGATTATGCCGATACCGCCGCTCCGGCCAGAAATCTTCGTCATTCCAAATATCTTCGCAAATCGTCAAACCCAGTTTCGTTCCGTTAAATTCCACCGGCTGGTTCTCATTTGCCGGCTCGAAGTAACGATCCTCATCAAAGACATCATAGGTAGGCAGCAGGGTTTTGATGCGGGATTCAACGATTTTGCCGTTCTGCAACAAGGCAACGCAGTTGCTCAATTCCTTGCCAGGACGGGTTTTGTTTTCCGTCACGTAGCCCACCAACATTCCCACCTTGCCGGAAACAGCCGCCAGACGATTCAGCACTTCCAGATTCTCTGCGATGAATCTTTTCTTGTGCAACAAGTCACGTGGTGGATAACCGGTAATGGTGAGTTCCGGGAACATCACCAAATCCACCCCTGCCTCCACTGCCCGCTGATATCCCGCGAGAATTTTTGCCTCGTTTCCGGCAAGGTCACCCACGGTGGTATTGATCTGGGCCAAAGCTACTTTCATGCGCGCGCCTTCTACTGCCTCTTGAAACTGAATATCTTATTTAACGGACCATATTCGCTGGTAAGACTGGTGCCAACGCTGACATTATGTCGCTGGAACCATCCTTGCGGTGTCTCTAAAACATATTGGATGTTTTCAGTTGCGGCCACGACTGAATTGGTGTTTCCAGGTTGTAAATCGTGGATTTCCTGAATCACACCATCAGGATCAATGTAAGCTGCGGAAAGAGGAAGAACGGTGTTTTTCATCCAAAAAGAAGCGCGATAAGGCTGCGGAAAGACAAACAGCATGCCCTCATTCTCAGGCATGTTCGTCCGAAACATCATTCCCGTTTGCATCTCAATCGGTTTCAGAGCCAGTTCAGTCGCCATCACATTGGTGCCGATAAACAGATTAATGGTCTGCAGCTTCGGCTGTGGCGCAGAGGGGATTGGAGTTTGGAAGGGGGTGGCAGTTGCAGCAGTATTGGCTGCCGGCTTGTTACAGCCATGGATACCAATGAACGCAACCACTACCAGAACAAACAGAAAAATCCGTTTCATGGTGCAACAGTGCGGGAAGAATTCACTCTTTTCAACCCTCTTTGAGGCCCATCAGCCGGAATGATTCGGATGAATTGAGAGTTGAGGTTCTCCGAGTCGTTGATTATTTTTATGCGTCATGCAGTACGTCTCCATCGCGCCAACGCCGCCGCTTGCAGAGTTCATCGAGCGATTCTGGTATTCCAGCGACGCCCCAACCCATCAAAAGGTGCGGATCGTGCCGAGCGGAACAATTGAGTTGGTGTTCAACCTCGACGAGGACGATCTGGGATTCTATGACACGGAGCAATCCGGGAGCTGCAAAGGTTTTTCAGGCGCAGTCTTTTCAGGGGCGCACGCGCGGCCGCTTTTCGTTGATACGCGGGAGCACGTCATGGGCGTGCATTTCAAACCCGGCGGCGCTTTTCGCTTCCTGGGCGTTCCGGCAAGTGAACTCGCCGATACTCATGTGGATTTGGAAGTGCTTTGGGGAAGATCTACGAAGGATTTGCGCGAACAACTCTGCGCGGCTGCGAATCCAGCCGGGCGGTTCCGCCTTTTGGAAAGGGCCCTCGTCGCTCGTTTGGAGAACACGTTGGAAGAACATCGAGCAGTTCGGGCCGCCCTGAACATCTTTGGACGGGATGCGGGCGAAGCGAGGACTCGAGACCTTGCCGCGCATCTCGGGCTGAGCCAGCGGCATTTTATCAAGGTATTCTCCAATCAGGTCGGCGTTACACCGAAACAGTTCGGTCGTGTGCAACGTTTTCAACGCGCCCTTGACCTGACGCGAAGCAGTTCCACGCCCGACTGGGCAGATATTGCAGCGGCGTGCGGCTACTTTGACCAGTCGCATCTCATCCATGACTTTCAGACTCTCTCAGGTCTCAGCCCCACCGAATTCCTCCGTCAACGCAGCGAGCACCTTTTGACGCGCCCTCCTATCGCCGAATAGGTCAATTTTTTCCAATACGGAACTCACCGGCTGTTGAATAATGGGCGACGGTCAAAACAAAACCTATGAAACGATTTTGCTTTCTTGTTCTCGCCGCCTTGGCTGCGGCCGCCCTATTCGCGGGGCTTGTGCATGCCGCACTGGTGACCGCGCACGTTTCCGAGCCAGCCGCCACCACGGTTTACGGCCTGACACCCCGGCGACTCTGGGCCACCACAGTCGCTGTGCTGGCGCTGGTCGGCGTGGTCATCGGTGGGCTGGCTCTGGCCCGCCCCGCCGGTCGTTTCGGCACCGCTTCCGGGCGACTCGGAGCCATCGTGGCCCTGGTAGCGGGGCTAATCGCCATGATCAACGGCGGGCTGAATTTGGCCCTCGCCACCGGTGGTCCCGGCACTGGCAACGGAGTAGTCGGTGGCGCCGTGGCGGTGGTGTTGGGGCTGATCGGCATGGTCCTCGGTGGGCTGGCTCTGGCCCGTTCCTGCAGCCCCGGCTGACCCAAGGGCAATGCCCGTGTTGTGACGAACCCTCGTCTCTCCAAACAGATCAATTTTTTCCAATTCGGGAATTGCAGCTTGATGAACAATCCGCGGCAAATGAAATTAATGAAATATGCCATTGTTCTTATTGCACTTGGAGTCGCAAAAAGCTGCTTTGCTGCTGATCCTGCTGATACCGTTCAAACCACAAACCGACCTGCTATGAGCCAAACAAATTCGAACGTCGTCAGCGTGCGCTACATGATTGACGATGTGGAAGCAGCCGTCGCGTTTTACACCAACCACCTGGGCTTTCGTCTGGAGACAGATGCATCTCCGGCGTTTGCTTCGGTCGTTCGTGGAAACTTGCGCCTCTTGTTGGGAGGCGCGAAGAGCTCCGGTCGTCAACCATTGGCTGACGGGACGAAGCCCGTTCCGGGCGGTTGGAATCGGATTCTGTTGGAAGTATCGGACATCAATGCGGAAGCCGCACGGCTTCGCGCCGCAGGTGTGAAGTTTCGACGCGAGGACATCGTGAGTGGTCCTGGCGGGTCGCAGATTTGGGTCGTTGATCCGTCTGGCAACCTGGTCGAGCTGTTTCAACCGAAGTAGCCGCTCAGTTTCCTTTTGGAGAATCGGACCGATGTTGCGAGAGGCGCGTGTCGACAGACAGGACTATTGGCCAATTGTGAAAGGGTTTTCTGCAACTTAGTTAAAGCATTCAGGTGATTTGGAGTCCATAACTCCTTGCTTCCGCAAGCGTGTTGCGGCTTGAGAGCGACAGAAGCACCGATAAATAGTGAACAATTTTGACGAGTTAGAGCGAATCCACCCTGTAAATACAAGGGGTTTTTTGCTATTTTCATTGTGTTTAGTTCGGGTTTACTGACCGTGTCCACTAGTGGTTAAACTGCGTTTTTCCAGATCAGAACTTCACAAACCATTTGCGGCGGCACATGATATAGGCCACGAGATAGAGTCCGAATACATAAACCAATGCCCAGCTCAAAGAGCAGATCTTCGGACCAAAGCCCAGGTGTGAAAGAGGTGCATTGAAACAAGTTTCGAACAAATAGCCTTTCAGGGTGACTACCTTCCCGGCGGCATCGGTTACTTTCTTCTCAATTGAAATTCTTCCCAGCACTCCAGCGAGCATGAACACAGTAATTGCATTCATCCCATAAATGGCGAACGGCTTGGCCCATTTCTGACAGCCCTTCACATCCACCAACCAATAAAATACCGCAAACACATTCATGGCCATTCCCGCCATGAAGACCGAGTAGGAACTCGTCCACAAATTCTTGTTGATGGGCAACCAGATATTCATGACCGCGCCCGCCAGGATCAGCAGGATCCCACTCACGAAGACCCAGGTGGTCTTCTGTTCCACGCTTCGCTTGATAAGCAGGAGTTGTCCGGTGAGGATGCCAAAAAGACAGGTCGCAATCGCGGGAATCGTGCTGATCACACCTTCGGGGTCCCATGGCGCCCCATGCCATGTATGCCTGCCCAAAACATTTCCATCAACATAAGCCGAGAAGTTTCCTTCGGGCGTCAACACCCCTGCTCCATGCCCTGGAACTGGCACGCACTTCATCAAAACCCAATAAGCTGCCAGCAAGCCAATCAACCAGGCAATCTGCCCCCGCAATTTCGTCGTCAGATAAATCGTGCTCGCAATCAGGTAGCAAACGGCGATGCGCTGCAACACGCCGGGAATACGAATTGTGCCGCAGATCTCATTGAACCACGGACCAAACCCACCCAATCGCCCATAGGACCCGTTGATCAGAAAGGAAAAGAAAGCGAGAAACAGTCCCAATCCAAAAATAATCGCCGCCCGACGAACCACGTGCAGCCAGAGATTGGTCCTGCTCGCACCGCCATCCAACCGCTTTTGTGTCGATAATGGAATCGCCACTCCCACAATCCACAAAAAGAAGGGAAAAATCAGATCAGTAAAAGTCCAGCCATTCCACTCCGCGTGGTCGAGTTGCCGGTATATCGAATCCCATGAACCCGGGTTATTCACCAGCATCATCGAAGCGATTGTTGCCCCGCGAAAAACATCCAGGGACATCAATCTCGCACTGCCAGGCGCCGTGACTTTTGCCGCCACTGGTTTGGTTATGGTATCTTGCAAGGCTCCCATCATAGGAACAGGCAGGGACTGAATCAAAACTTTCTTTCGAACCACCACACCTGCCGGCAGTTGAAAACGGCATATCTGTACAAAAAGAAACGCTCTGGCGTCCCGTGGGCGGTTGACACCAGAGCGTTGCAAAAGCTAAAGCTTGGTCGTGCGGCGCAAAATATCGCAAAGCACTTTGGCGGGTGACTGCGTCGCATCAATCGGATGCACCAGTTCCTTGCCATAAAAGCTCAGCAAAGGTTTGGTTTCCTTCACGTAGGTCTTCAACCTGTGCTGAATCACATCCATGTTGGCGTCGTCGAGCCGGTTTTCCCGCAAAGCCCGGCGTTGGATGCGATACACAAGTTTTTTCAAATTCGGGCAGCTCAAAAAGAAAATTGCTTTCACATCCAGGGTATCCTTCAGCATTTCCGCCTGATGCATGTTCCGGGGAATCCCATCGAGTATGAGCGTGTCAGTCTCAGGATGAAAGCGCCCGGCCTGGGTGGAATTGCGAATCGATTGTTGCCACATTTCCACCGTGGTCTCATCAGGCACCAGTTCACCGCGACTGGAATACTCGAGGAAAATTTTCCCAATGATGCTATCCGGCTTCATGCTTCGGAACACATCGCCGCAGGCACAATGGAAAAAATTGGGGATGTTGCCAATAATTTTACCCTGTGTTCCCTTACCCGCGCCCGGAGCGCCAAACAAAAGGATGGTACGATACTTCATAGTAATTAGATTGATTTCGCAGTTCGTAGTTCAATGGTTTCCGGCAAGGCATCAAACTGCATGGAGGCTCCATTTCGCGCGAACGGTTGCTGTGGCAGATGTTTCGCACAAGTGCATGCGGGACAGCAAGCTTGTATTTCCTTTCTCACTGGGGTCTATTCCCCATTGCCTCATATTTCCAAAATCCACTTTCTGACCCTGCAAACTCCTGGTTTTATACCGAATGCCGAAAGAAATTTCCGAATGGCAGGAGGGATTTTGATTTGAGGCAAGGCCGACAATGCCGCCTCAAACCAAAAGCACCCTGCTCCCAATGACTAACGAAATTTTTCATTCCCAAGGCCATGGTTTTGCAGTCTGTATTTTCCTCAAATTATAGCCTTCGTTCATTCCATTTCTTTTCCCCATTTCGGGAATTAATTTTGGCATGCGGTAGAAGCAGGAAATGCAATCAATCGGCCGTGGTGGGGTTCTTACCCCAATTCCAAGCCAATGCGTTTTAAGATAAGAAGGAAACACTCGTGATTCTGTCATGAGTGATGTAACCGACATGAAAACAAAACCATTCCTCCTGCTGACCTTATTGGCCTCAATTTCCACAGCCTATGCCCAGGACAAGGTAATTCGGCCCAACATGATTGGACATCCAGATCCCACGCCGATTCCACCTCCAGCCAATAATGGCCTGGCTCCGGTAATCATGGGGATAAATAAAGGCTCTGTCCCCGACACCGTTGACCTGAACTGGAACAGCGTTAGCGGACAGACTTACCAGCTTCAATTTAGTTCAGATTTTACCAACTGGCTCAACTTAGGCCCTCCCGTTTCAGGCGATGGCAATCTCATTGTTGCCACCCAGTACACTTCCAATCCGCAGGTCTTTTACCGGGTATTAACATACTAACCCCTTGGTGGAACCGCCTTGGTAGAAAGCTAAAGAGCCAGGAATTTCATCTCGCCATCATGGGAATGTCCTGCTAGAAACTCCGTATGGATTGGCAACTTCTTTTTCTTTGTTCCCTGACGTTCGTTATCCATTTTATTGGAACGCTCGCATATTCAGCCCGCATTGCCGGAGTGAGAACCGGCAAAATTGCCGTTTCATTTACCTTATTTAATACTTTAATACTCCTCTCCCGCACTTCGAATCTCTTCCAGGCTCCGCTTTTGGCAAAACGTATCGAAAACCAACTTGGCGCACCGGTTTCAAACCATGTGCTGCAGGACCTGCGCTGGCTGCTATTCTCCGCGGCAGTAGCCAATTTACTCGGTGTCCTGCTCATCCCCACTTTTCAAAGACTTTTCAGCCGGGCCGTTGTGAGTTACCATGCTGATCGTTCGCTATACCGGTTGCTGGACCGGGCATTTTCGACGCGAGGCTGGCACCAGATTCGCCAACACATTACGATACCGGCCAGGCAAAATCTGAGCAGTCTTGCTTCAACTGATTCCATTTCTCCGGGATTGATGCTCGCCAACACGCTGTCGATTGCCCTCTGGACCGTGGCGGTTTTTGCCGCTCTGTATGCTGGCTTTCTGCATCCCCAGCTCCGAAATACCGCCGGCCAACTCTCCGGGCTGATCAATGGAGCAGCTACGATTCTTATGTTTCTTCTAATCGATCCAAGCCTCTCGATTTTGACCGATGACATCGCCGAAGGTAAAAGCACTCAGGCACACCTCAGAAAGACGGTGATCTGGCTGGCGGCCAGTCGATTCGTGGGAACTCTTCTGGCCCAACTACTTCTGCTGCCAGCGGCAATGGCAATAGCCTGCCTGGCTAGATACATTTGAGTCAGCTTTTTTCGAAAGCTTTCAACCCTTCCACGCGCGGCTTGCGTGTGTGGCCTCATTCCATTATTTTCCCGCCTGCGTTTTGCTGGCGCATTAAGCGCTGCTGAAAAATAAAACGCATTTTTAAGAGCCATGTCCGAATCCTATATTCAAAATCTGTTCGCAGAACGCATCGGTGGTCGCCAATACGGCAAATCGACAGCCATCTACAAATTCGAAAAAATCAAGCGTGCCAAACGGGCTGCCCTTGCCGCCAATCCCGGCGCGGAAATCATCGATATGGGTGTGGGCGAACCAGATGAAATGGCTTTTCCCGAAGTCGTTGACAAATTGCATGAAGCAGCTCGCAAGCCGGAAAACCGTGGTTATGCGGATAACGGCGATGCCCTGCTAAAGCAAGCCGGCGCCCGTTATCTCGAACGGGTTTGCACCGTTAAAGGCATCAACCCTGACACCGAAGTTCTTCATTCCATCGGCAGCAAAGCCGCGCTTTCCATTCTCCCCGCCGCTCTGATCAATCCCGGTGACTACGTGCTGATGACCACTCCGGGTTATCCTGTGTTCGGCACTCACTCCAAATATTACGGCGGACTGGTTCACAATTTGCCGCTGACTGAAGCCAATAATTTTCTGCCTGACCTTGACAGCATCCCGAAGGAAATTCTCAGCAAAGCCAAGGTGCTGGTCATTAATTATCCCAATAACCCCACTGGTGCCAGCGCCACTCCGGCATTCTTCGCCAAGGTGGTTGATTTCGCCAAACACAATAACATCGTGGTGATTCACGATGCGGCGTATGCGGCGCTCGTTTTCAACGGCAAGCCCCTGAGTTTCCTCTCCATTCCCGGGGCGAAAGATGTGGGCATCGAGCTCCACTCCACGAGCAAAACTTTCAACATGACCGGCTGGCGATGTGGATTTGTCGCAGGCAATGAACTCCTCGTCAAAGCTTACGGCGATGTGAAGGACAATACTGATTCCGGCCAATTCCTCGCCATCCAGCACGCCTCCGCCTATTGTTTCGATCATCCCGAAATCACGGAACAAATCGCTGCCAAATATTCCCGCCGCATGGACGCACTGGTGCAGGTGCTGCGTGACGCCGGCTTTAACGCCCGCAAACCTCAAGGCTCATTTTTCCTCTACGTCAAGGCGCCAAAGGCGGCCATAAAGAATAATGGTGCCCGCATCGAATTTAAAAACGCCGAGGAGATTTCCCAGTGGCTCATCACGGAAAAGCTTATTTCCACGGTGCCTTGGGATGACGCTTGCAGTTATCTTCGCTTCAGCGTAACATTTTCAGCCAAAGACCCCACGGACGAAAAGCGCGTTGTGGCAGAAATTGCGAAGCGCCTAAGCGACGTGCGGTTTGAATTTTAGGAAGCAGACCAGACATGGTTGCAAACCAGCCATGGGAAAGGACTGCCATGGAACATCAAGCCGACCCAGCTAAGCAGAGGCATGTATTGGTAGTGGATGACAACGCGGAACTGGCGCTGGCCTTCCGGGAGGCACTTCAATTGCATGGATACGAGGCTTCGGTCGCCATGAATGGAGTCCAGGCGCTCAAAATCGTCATGCAAACAAAAGTAGATGCCATTCTTTGCGAACTGACCATGCCGCAATTGGACGGAGACATGTTCTTTAATACTCTTCAACGTGTCAGACCTGCTCTCAGCCGGCGCTTTATTTTCGTGACTGGCAATGCGGGCAAGCCCAAATACGAGCCTTTTCTTAAAAATTCAAGCTGCCCGGTGCTTTACAAACCGGTCTCAGCAGATAACCTGCTCATAACCGTGGCAGGTTTATTTACTGCCTCCGTGGACAATCAGACTCAAGGAACTCGGGAGTGTTCCTCGAATGAATCACAAGTATGATTGTCCAAGGATGAAGTAGCGACCTGCGGATATCAAAGGCGGGCAAATAAATTCCGTGAAGCAGAAGACTGGATTACATCACTACTTTGGTTTGCGCGCAGTGGCGATTTTTGAATTCGCCAAGGGCTTTCTGGTGCTGGCAGCCGGATTGGGCCTGCTTTCCCTCATTCACCGCGACGCTCAAGAGGCCGCTGAGAAAATAGTGCGCGTGTTGCACTTCAATCCTGCCAATCATTATCCGCACGTTTTCATCCAGGCGGCCGGCAATGCTTCGGACGCACGTCTTTGGTTTTACGCGTCGGCCGCTCTTGCCTATGCGATGATTCGCATAGCAGAAGGTTACGGCTTATGGTATGAAAAGCGTTGGGCGGAGTGGTTTGCTGCCATCTCTGCGGGACTCTATATTCCCGTTGAACTCTATCACCTATGGCATCGCGTCACCTGGCTGAAAGCGGTGGTGCTGATTTCAAACGTTCTCATTGTCATCTATTTGGTAATGATACTGCTGGACAACCATCGCCAACGTGTGGCAGCCACCCGGAAAATTAAAACCGGCTCAATCCCCATTGCCTGAGGTAGCCGCGGCTTTTAATTTACCTCATGAGAGAAGGGCTCGCTCTTCAATCAACGCGTTTGGAACTATTACCTGCCACCATTGAATTGCTTGCTGCAGACCTATGTGATCGCGCCAAATTCGGTTGCCTTCTCCAAGCCATCGTGCCGGCCTCCTGGCCTCCACCTCTGGTTGAACGTTCTGAACTCGAATGGTTGATTCAGAAGCTCGGTGAAGATCCCGAAGTCCTCCCGTGGTCTGCCCGCTATTTCATCCTGAAAGATCCCCGCATATTGATCGGTTTTGGCGGTTTTAAAAGCCGGCCGGACACGCGTGGAATCGCCGAAGTCGGTTACGCCATGGTCACGGATCACCAGTGTAAAGGCTTTGCCACGGAAGCCCTGAAGGCCTTGTGCGAGTGGGCGTTCACTCATCCGGAGGTTACGCGCATCATTGGCGAAACCTATCCCGATTTGACCGCTTCCATTTCTGTGTTAGAAAAGAGCAGGTTTGCGTATGCGGATGCAGGTAGTGAACCTGGAGTGGTTCAATACGAATTACTTCGACACTGATTTGATGTTTTTAAATTAAAGATTCCAAATGTCTGTTACCTCGATTGTCACCGCCACTGCATTGATTTTGATTCTGGCCAGATGGCTGGCCCAACTCTGGCTGGCGCGGCTTAATCAAAAAAATGTGCTCGCCCACGCCAACGAAATACCCAGGGCATTTGAAGGCACGATCGACCGGGAGACGTACCACAAGTCAGTTCAATACACTCTCGCTAAAAGCAAATATGGTCAGCTGGAAACCACCTATGAGTTAGTCGTTTTTCTGCTCGTGCTTTTTACCGGGGTTCTGCCCTGGGCGTTTGGATATTTTACAAATCGATTCGGAACCTCCGCCTGGTCCATGGCTGCCTTCCTGTTCTGCATTATGATTGCGCTTTCCATTCCCAGCCTTCCGTTTGACTGGTATGGGCAATTTCATCTGGAACAGCGATTTGGCTTTAACACCAGCACGCCCCGATTGTGGATTATGGACCGCGTCAAAGGTCTGGTTCTGGGCTTTGTAATCGGCTGGCCACTCCTGGTACTCGTTCTGAAAATCGTGGACTGGACGGGTACCTTTTGGTGGCTCTGGGCCTGGGGAGTGATGATGGTATTTCAGCTCATCATGCTGGTGCTCACGCCGATTCTGATCATGCCGTTGTTCAACAAGTTTACTCCGCTTCCAGAGGGCAGTTTGCGCGAACGCCTGCTTGGGTTGGGTCAACGTACCGGTTTCCATGCCAAAAGCATTCAGGTAATGGATGGCAGCAAGCGTTCACGTCATTCCAATGCGTTTTTTACCGGCTTCGGCCAGTTCCGCAAGATAGTGCTGTTCGATACCCTGATTCAACAACTGACGGAACCAGAGTTGGAAGCAGTCCTGGCCCATGAAATTGGTCATTACAAGAAAAAGCACATTCCCAAAATGCTGCTTTGGTCCACCTTTGGTTTGCTGGTGACATTTTATTTAATTTCTCTCCTCGCAAGGCAGGAGTGGTTTTATCGCAGTTTTGGCTTCGAACCCGGAAGCATTGTTCCTGCTTTATTACTGTTCGCTTTGCTTGCCGGGGTGGTCACCTTCTGGTTTTCCCCCATCGCTCATTGGTGGTCCCGACGCCATGAATACCAGGCCGATGCCTACGCAGCTGAGACCATGAAGGAGCCGCAGTCATTGATCGGCGCCCTGCGCAAACTCAATGAGAAGAACTTAAGCAATCTCACCCCGCACCCCTGGTACAGTGGATTCTATTATTCGCATCCTACTCTATTGGAGCGTGAACAAGCCCTTTTGAAAAGTGCCGCCCGGTTATAACCGAAATGCGGCTCCTCCACGCAGGCACCAGATACAAGATCCAGCCCCTGTTGTAGGCCAACTTGAGACTGCCAGTATCATTGGAGCGTTTGGGGTATCCACCGACTTGGCACTTAAACCGTTCTCATGAGATAATTAAGCCTGAGTCAGCGCACGCCGGGCATTACAGAAAGGTCTGATTATGTATGTGGGGTCAGTATGAAAAGGGAACTCAAAACTGTCCTGAAGTCTTTCTGCATTGAGTTGGCGCTCTACAGTGTCCTGGTGGTCGGCTACTTTTTTCTCGTTCTCCATCTCCTGGGGAATTGGTTGTTTCACCTTTATGAAAACGAGCGAAAGCTATATGCCGTGCTGTGTTTGGTTTTGATCATTGGCCAGGGAATGGTCCTTGAATTTTTAACCCGCACCCTCCTGCGTTTCATCAAATTTGAAAGGGGTGAATAATGGACTTCCCGCTTTCCGGAACCCACATCAACCCCTTCGCTCTCATCGCGGTCGGCTTCATAGTTGGAATTCTGGGCGGCTTTTTCGGAGTTGGCGGCAGTTTCCTTGCTGGTCCGGCGCTGTTCGGATTCGGAGTCCCAATGAATATTGTTGTAGGCACCGACCTGGCCCACATTGTTGGCAAATCCATCGTGGCTGCCCGCAAGCACCGCACGCTGGGAAACATTGATCTGCGCCTTGGCGGCCTCATGGTCATCGGCACCATTGCTGGAGTGGAGGCTGGAGCACAATTGATTCAGGAGCTCAAAAAGTCCGCGCATATCGATATGGCGGTGGGAATATCCTTCATCGTGATTTTAGTTGGTATTTCAGGTTTCATGACCTGGGAAAGTTTGCGCACGCTACGGATGAATCGTGATAGGAATGCCAAAGCATCCAAGTCGCAAAAGAACGAAGTCTCTTCCAAACAAGACGTATCAGCTTTTGGGCACATTGCTAAAAAGATTCAAAACATTCCCCTGCCGCCCTACATCAGCCTGCCGGCTTCAGGAATCGAGAGAATTTCTTTGTGGTCCATTGTCATCGTTGCTTTTGTTGGTGGATTTTTCAGTGGCTTTTTGGGTGGCGGCGCGGGTTATATCCGCATGCCTTCCATGATTTATTTATTGGGCATTCCCACCCACATTGCGGTGGGTACCGACCTGTTCGAAATCATCATCTCCGCCGGTTATGGAACGGTTACCCATGCCCTGAAGGGCAATGTGGATATTTTAATCGCCCTCGTAATGCATACTGGGGCGGCCATTGGCGCCCAGATCGGCGCCACCCTGACCCAATACTTTGCCGGCCCGCGCATCCGGCTTGCCTTTATTCCATTGCCGATAATAGGCGCCATCATTGTTATCCATGGCCTGATTACCGGCCATCCGCACAAATGAGGAAGGAGGAACTGAGTGAAGATGTTGATTTGT
Organism: Pedosphaera parvula Ellin514; assembly: GCF_000172555.1. Taxonomy (NCBI): domain Bacteria; kingdom Pseudomonadati; phylum Verrucomicrobiota; class Pedosphaerae; order Pedosphaerales; family Pedosphaeraceae; genus Pedosphaera; species Pedosphaera parvula. Next base: position 13,206 of record NZ_ABOX02000006.1, on the reverse strand, counting down.
AATGACGGTTCTGAAGCCGCCAACAGGGCGCTACGCCTGGGCGCAAACATTGCCAGCGCGTGCCAGGCTGAAGTAACGCTGCTGGGTATACTCGAAACCGGGGGAAAGGATGACGGAATACTGGATGTTCTCCGCCGAGGCCAGCAATTGCTGGAAGACAAAAAAATCCAAGCCACACTCGTCATCAAGTCAGGAGAGCCCATCCAGGAGATCACCAGGTGCACTGAGGCTGCCCAATATGATCTCGTTGTCATCGGCGCACTCCGCAAGGAAACACATGGACTCTTCTGGGTCTCCTCCAAAACCTATAGGATCATCAAGAGCGTGACTCCTCCAGTACTGGCCGTGATGCAAAAAGCGAACACGATCAAGCGCATTCTCGTCTGCACCGGTGGCAAGAAGTATATTCAAACCGCCTTTGAACTGACTGGCCGGATTGCGAGGGGAATGGACGCCACGGTAACTCTTTTCCACGTCATGCCAGAACTTCCTGCCATCTACGCTCGTTTGCGTCGCATGGAAGTGAGCGTGAATCGGGTTTTGAATTCCAAATCGGAATTGGGCCAAAACCTTCGGGAGGAAAAGGAAACTCTCGAAGCACTCGGGGTAAAAACCGAGGTTCGTCTACGTCAGGGGATTGTATTGGATGAAATCTTCCAGGAAATCCGGTCCGGCAACTACGATTTGATCGTGACCGGCTCGGCTTTGAACCGGGGGACCCTACACACCTACGTGCTGGGAAATGTGACGCGGGAAATTGTAAACCGCAGCACCTGCGCAGTGCTGGTAGTGCGTACTGGAATCAAATCAGCAGGGATTACGCAGAGTCTGGTAAGCTGGTTTGACCGCGTGACGCATCGCGCCGCAATCAAATCTCCAAACAAGCCGTAAATCGGCAGGGAACGAACAGGCAAAGAAAAACGCAGTTGAAAACGTGGGCTCCCAACTGCGTTTAGCAAATGGCGGAATGGCGCAAATTATTCCCCAAGCACGAGGATTTCAAAGCTGCCGGGCTTCATGTGCGGACGGGGACGCGGATTATCTGCCGTGGCGGCGGGGGCGGGTTCGAACTCGCCGGTAGGCAGGTAAACCTTGTGGGTCTTTGGATCGAGCGCCATGGTGCGCGCGCGGGGAGCAGTCTTCACTGTATCTTCAACCGAATACTTATCAGGTGAATCCTGGTGGATGACAGTCATTGTGCCATCTCCTTGCGACGTGAAAACCCGCTTCTTCCCGGCATCGAACGCAGCCGCATCAACGCCGTCACCAATCGGAGCGTTGGCCACGACCTTGCCGGTTTTGGCATCCATAACTACCAGAGTTTTGTTTCCGGAACCACTAAAGAGGCGGTGGTGGGCCACATCAAAAGCCAGGGCGGAAGGCTCTTCACCAGGGGCCACGGGCCAGCGGTTCAGCACTTTCATGTCCTTGGCATCCAATTGCACCACTTCGCTTTTGTCTTCAATGTTAACCCAGATAAGGCCCTTGCCATCCGTCACTGCAAACTCAGGCTTGCCTCCGACGGCGATGGTTCCCAGCACTTCGCCACTCTTCGCATCCACCACACTAATATCCTTGCTGCGGCCGTTAAAAGTAAATACCCGCTTGGTAGAAGGCTCGTAAAGGATGGCATCCGGGTTCTGGCCCACTTTGATCCGGCTTTCGATTTCCTTCGAGGTGTCGAGCGCGAAAACAGTGACTGTCCCCTCCTGCCCATTGCTGATGAAGCCACGGTTCAGTTCCGGCGCTAATGCGATTCCGTGAACGCCCTTCAGGTTGGGGATTCGGGCTTCGACAGCTTCGGTATCGAGATTGATGACATCCACTTCGGTGCCATGGGAGACATACAGGCGGCGCGCCTTGGAATCGACAGTCAGGTAGTCCCAACCGCCTTCTCCGCCGACTTTTATGTGCGAGAGAACTTTGTAACCGGCATGCGCGGACGGTGTTTGCGCGAATACAGAAGCCGAGCAGAGCAAGGCAAATAGAACACGTGGTTTAAGCATAAGTAGTTGTTTGATTGCTGATTCTGAAATCCTGGAGCGTTAGGTCGGTCTGGTTTTAGCAACACCCCCTTTTATACGCAAGCGCGAATCTTTAACCCGAATCAGACCGCAATCAGCTCAATCTTTATTTACGAACCGTGGCCTGCGATGCCGCGGTGGATATGCGCTTCCAAACATCAATCACCTGGTTGTCCACATTTTGAAACTCGCCACGCATTTCCTTTTCATCGAGTTCGACGGCTAGAAATCCCAGTTGGGAGGCATAAAAGGGCTTCCATTCATCATATGTTTGTTTGCGCAGTTTACTCCCGGCACCGCTGATCAGGAAAAGCGTGGGATGGCCTGGCACCTCAATGCGCTCCAAATCATGATCGTGGCCGGTGATAAAAGCATTCACCCCATACCGTTTGAACAAGGGTTCCAGGCGTTTACGCAACTCCAATACCTGCGCATCGTGACCGTGCTCACCGTTGGAATAAAGCGGATGATGTGCCACCGCGATTTTCCATTTCGCACGTGATGCCTTTAACTCGTTTTCGAGCCAGGCCATCTGCTTATCACCCAGATGTTTATCGGGGTAAGCCGAGATGTGGGGGCTTTTGGTATTCCATGCCTCAGTATCAATAAAGAAGAAATCCACCAAAGGCGCTGTGTTCGTATTGTCTGGTTTGGAAGGAAATTGTCGCTTGAAAAAATGGCCATCCATCTTCCAGCGTGAATCGGGATGGACTTTTGAATATTCAAGTTCCGCGTCCGGCGCGTCGTTTCGCCAGTCATGGTTGCCCAGAACCACATAAAAAGGCATGGGTAACCTTTTGGCATCATACATTTTTTCAAATTTGTCCTGCCATTGGGGGTCGTCCACTGTCTTCACTCCGTCGCTGTAAAAATTATCTCCCAGCAGGAGCACGAAATCGACGGCATTGCTCCCTTTATTGGTTTCCGCATATTTTGCGATCGCCTCAGCGACCTTTTTTTGGTCTGGCCCACCGCTGCCAGTATCTCCTAACGCCACAAAATGCAGCGAATCAGCCGCAAAGAGGCTGGAAGTCAGGAAAGCACACAAAAGACCGACGGTCGCCTGCCATTTCAAATTGGATATGCTTCTCATTTGCGGCAGTTAATAGACCACTACCGAGATTGAGCAGCAAGCCTGGATAGTTATTCGGTTCGCGAACCTTTGCTCCCCTACATTACCCATGGGGAATACTCCTCTTTGACTCGCAGCGAAAAGCACTTAGTGTATAAACGCGGGAAAAGTCACCTGATTACAAACGATCTTTTCAAGGTAAGGAATCATGCAAAAGAAGAAGACTCATACTTCCAAGCAAGGCCGGCGAGTGACCAATCGACCCCAAGCCGCCACCGGGGACATATTGAATCCCAAAGCTCGCCTTGAGGCGACAATAAATCCAAAGTGGAAACGGCACTATGCGCACCTTACGGAGCTTCGGGAACATTTCCTGAACAAGAAGGATAATCTGTCAAAAGATGCGAATGAGGAGACACCTTCCTATAGCGAGCATATGGCTGATGCCGGCACGGACACGTATGATCGCGACTTTGCCTTGAGCATGCTGTCCGCCGATCAAAGCGCGGTTTACGAGATTGAGCAGGCCATCCAAAGAATCGAAAGCAACACGTATGGCATCTGCGAAATGACGGGTAAACCTATCCAGTCAGAGCGACTTAACGCGATTCCCTGGACCAGGTTTTCCGTGGAAGCTGAACGGGAGTTGGAAAGGAATGGCGCGGCCAACAGGGCTCATCTGGGCGCCCTGGGCAGCATTCGAGAGGCCGGCGTGCGTGAGGATGAAACCGAGGATACGGAAAAGGAAGACGAACAATCCTGACGAAAAGTATAATGCTTCGGCGTGTTCCCGGACTGGCCTGATTAAATGATGGTGCCTTCAAACCGGGCTTCTTTGACGCCATTGATTTTCCACGCGGTCCGCTCCCATTTTAGGAAATACTGATAGTGGTGAATTCTGCCTGTTGAATCGAGAATACCCACGTTCACCACCCCTTCCTCGCCATTATCGAGAATGACGCCATATTGCGCCGCCCTGGAACTGGCGATGACGGGATAACTCTTTTTAACCATGGCTTCGAAAACCGGCAGCGGGCATTCGTTCTGGAATCTGGAGCCCGCATAAGTATAGGCCCGGGGATAGTCTTCCATGCGGAAGGCTGTCAACTGCGACTCCACAACCTTGGCAAGCTCCATTCTGGCCTGTTGCGTACTGAGCCGGAGAGCTGGAACGGGATGATGGAAAGAGACGCGGTCGGTGTAATGTGATCTGAAGGAATGTCCTCCTGGTGGCGTCCGCCAGGCGGCGATGCAAAAGTAATAGAGAAGACCTACAATGCATCCCAGCGTTAAGGTCTTCACCCACCGGTCCAGACTCAATCTCGCATTCATGCAAACTCCTTTACCTCCCTCAGCAGTCTTCTGAACAGCCACTCGCAGCCAAACCATACCACTTAATGCTGGAGACATCAAAATTTGCTCTGAAAATTCTATGGCTTACGGTAAATTCCTCCAAACCGAATTGACATTGCACACCTGCCCCATTACCGATTTGAATCAATCCGAAGCCATCAAACATCAAGATCGAATCCTATGGAAAAGTTCATTCTTGCGTTGGATCAGGGGACAACCAGTTCACGCGCCATCATCTTCGACCACGGCGGCTCCATCAAATCGATCGCCCAACAGGAATTTAAACAATTTTATCCCAAACCCGGCTGGGTGGAACATGATGCCAATGAAATCTGGGCGACGCAGGCGGGAGTCGTGGCGGAGGCATTGGCCAGTGCAGGATTGAGCGGCAAAGATATTGCCGGCATTGGCATCACCAACCAGCGTGAGACGACCATTGTCTGGGATAAGGAGACGGGTGAACCGATTCATCATGCCATCGTCTGGCAGGATCGGCGCACGGCGGAATTTTGTGACACGCTCAAAAAGCAGGGATTGGCGGAACTGATTCAGCGCAAAACCGGTCTGGTTTTAGACGCTTATTTTTCGGGCACGAAGTTGAAGTCCATTTTGGATCATGTCCCCGATGCTCGAAAGCGAGCGTTGGAGGGAAAACTCGCCTTCGGCACAGTCGATACGTGGCTGGTCTGGAAATTAACGGGTGGCACGGCACATGTCACCGATGTGAGCAATGCCAGTCGCACCCTGCTCTACAACATTCATACCAATCAGTGGGATGATGAGCTTCTGGAAATTTTTCAAATTCCCAGAAGCATTCTGCCGGAGGTAAAATCATCGAGCGAAGTCTATGCGGAGACCTCTCCGAGCCTGTTTGCTTCCCGGGTTCCGATTGCGGGGATTGCGGGAGATCAGCAGGCTTCATTGTTTGGGCAAATGTGTTTGCGACCGGGGATGTTGAAGCATACGTATGGAACGGGTGGTTTCATGGTTTTGAATACGGGGGATACTCCCATTAGTTCCAGCAATCATCTCCTGACCACCATTGCCTGGAAAATCGATGGCAAGGTCACGTATGCGTTGGAAGGCAGTATTTTCATTGCTGGTGCGGTGGTACAGTGGTTGCGCGATGGTTTGGGGATTATCAAGACCTCGGCGGAGATAGAATCGTTGGCGCGCACGGTTCCTGATAATGGCGATATCTACATGGTTCCGGCATTTGTGGGAATGGGCGCGCCGCATTGGGATCAGTTTGCGCGCGGAACGGTCATGGGGATCACACGTGGGACGACGGCGGGACATTTCGCGCGCGCGGCGTTGGAGAGTATTGCTTTCCAAACGATGGATGTGCTGGAGGCAATGGAAGCGGATTCCAAAATTCCGATCAAGGAATTGCGTGTCGATGGCGGAGCCACGGTGAATGACACGCTAATGCAGTTTCAGGCGGATATTTTGAATGTGCCGCTGGTGCGGCCGAAGACTCATGAAACGACAGCCTTGGGCGCAGCTTATCTGGCGGGGTTGGCTGTGGGTTACTGGAAGGATACGAGTGAGTTGGAGAAGCATTGGCAGAGCCAGAAGACATTTCATCCTTCAATGGATAAGGAGAAGATTGCTGACCTTAAGAAACATTGGCGCAGAGCGGTGAAGGCAGGCAGAGGGTGGTTAAAGGATTAGAGCAGGCGCGAGATTGCTGTTGTGGGGTAATAAGGGAGCGGGGAGTCGTGGGTGCTTCTCGCGTTGAGGTCTGGATTTTTCAGAGTCGCGGTCCCCCTCACCCTGCCCTCTCCCCGAGGCAATAGTATCTACACAAGTCAGAAGATCGAATGACCCTGCCACTTCTTTCTTATGTCTCCATGGTAAAAAGAACCCACGATGGCAACCCGCGCCACCACGCCCGGACAACCACGGGCCGTCAGACGGTTCCCCCTCTACCTTTGCAATGGGAGAGGGCCGGGGTGAGGGAAAATGCGCCCAGACTCTTCGTCACCGAGGTTACTCCCACGCCTTAAACCTCCAGTGCTGTCCCCGCAATCGGTTCCGACCGGCGCAATTACACGTCCATCCACAACAGCAAGGAAAGTTGCCGCGCTCTCCAGGCATTTGCCCGATTTGTGTAGATACCATGCCCATTGCAAAGGGAGAAGAGGAGCCAATTTGCCGTTGAGGAATGTAGCTTGAAATGGGATGACGTGCTTTGCATGCTCGGCTTGTGCGCGAGGCAAAGCAGATTTCGAGGCTATTACGGCGGAATGAAACCTGGGCGGAAAAACTGATGTGGAGCTGGTTGCGGGATCGAAGGTTTTCGGCTTACAAGTTCCGCCGGCAAATGCGTGTAAAGGGATTTTATCTTGATTTTTATTGTCCCCAAGCTCGGTTGAATATCGAACTGGACGGGTCCCGACATGGATTTCCCATGCAGCGGGAATCAGATGCCAGGCGTGATGCAGCTTTGGAGGGTGAGCACATCAAGGTGCTTCGATTTTGGAATCATCAGTTGCGAACCGAGCGGGATGTGGTGCGCGAAAAGATTTGGCGTGTTTTACAGGAACGTGTGCCGCAGTGGGTGCCGAGCCGCTATCAGAGATCAAGTCAAGAGGACGTTTGACTCGTAATTTAAGGAGATCGTGGGAGGTCCCCGAAGCAGTTGAGGGTTTGGACGCATTTTCCCTCATCCCGGCCTTCTCCCATTGCAAAGGGAGAAGGTGATGACGTCCGCCATGTTCAGGTTGAACTGGCTCTGTCGCGCGATTGCCATCGTTGGTTCTATTAACATGGATGCCTCAGGCGAATCGGCACGTTCAGTGCAAATCTCCGACTTGTGTAGATACTAATACCCCGAGGCGAGGGTCGTACGGCCGAGGCGGTTGGATTGAACTGGCGTTGTCGCGCGAATACTGTCGTGTGGATCAGTAAATCATTAAGCAAGCTGCCAAACTCTTAAGTCTAATGCGTGGAGAAGTGGTAGATCGTGGTTTGTTTGTAGGTTTGGTCGGGGCGGAGGATGCTGTTGGGGAAGTTGGTGTGATTTACAGCGTCGGGGAAGTTTTCGGTTTCCAGGCAGAAGGCGCAGTTGCCTTTGAAGGCCGGTCCACTTCTGGTTTTTTGAAGGGCTTCGCCGAAGTTTGGGGTGTAGAATTGGATGCCAGGTTGATCGGTCCAGACTTCCATGACGCGACCGGTCACGGGTTCGTAAACCTTCGCTGCCATGGCGAGTTTCTTTCCGCCGCTGTTCAGCACGAAATTGTTATCGTAGCCGCGTCCCTTCTTGCTGAGTTCAGACAGGCCGGAGCCGATTGTATGCGGAGTAGTGAAATCGAGCGGCGTGTCTTTCACTGGGGCCATTTCGCCGGTGGGAATCAAGGTTTTGCCAGTGGGGGTGTACTTATCCGCGTTCAAGGTGAGCACGTGATCGAGCACTGAGTTGCTGCCGAGCAGATTCCAGTAGCTGTGATTGCTCAGGTTTACGGGAGTCGCCTTGTCGGTGGTGGCTCTGTAATCGACGCGCAGTTCGTTTTTATTGTTGAGGGTATAGGTGATGACGGTGCTGAGATTGCCGGGATAATTTTCCTCGCCGTCCGGGCTGGTGTAAGAGAGCTTGAGAACGGCCGCATCTTTCGTGGATGACGCCTCGGCTTTCCAGAGCTTTTTATCGAATCCCTTGATACCGCCGTGCAGTTGGTTGGTGCCATCATTGTTGGCCAGATTGTAAGTTTTGCCATCCAAGGTGAAGCGGGCACCGGCCACGCGATTCGCCACGCGGCCAACAATGGCACCGAAGTAGGGACCATTTTTCTGATAACGTTCAAAGTCATCATAACCGAGCACCACATCAGCGACGTTGCCGGCACGGTCCGGGACATCCATTTCGGTGATGATGCCGCCGTAATCGGTAATCTTGCAGGTGATGCCCTTGGAGTTCTTCAGGGTGTAGAGACTGACCTCGGAGCCATCGGGCATGGTGCCGAAATGGGATTTTTCGATACGAAGGGTTGTTCCGTTTTGCTCGGTTGCGGAAGATTGCGAAACGGCTAAAACAACCGAGACTAAGGCTCCGAGCAAACAGAGGTTTATTTTGCGAAAGATGTTTCTCATGGCACGCGGGAAGATCATTATTGGAACGCGGGTGATATTAGTCGATTGGTCGGCAAAACCAAGATTTTAAAATATCCGCAAGAAAAAGTTGGCGGGGTGCTGGTTTGCGCTGAGGGGTTCCGCTTCGGATGTGGTTATTGAGCTGTTTGGCGTTGTGGGCCGAAGCGGGTTCTTTTGGGAACGTGTTCCCTGGCCTTCAGCCAGGGCTGGTATGGAGCGGCCCGTTGGGCCTTAGGGACAGTCTTAGACGAGTCGCCGGTATTTGTATAAAGTTCATATTTAGGGAGGAGGAATGGCATTTGACTAAAGCCTTTCGCAATCCAATCAATTGGTTACCCTTTGCAAACATTTTCAAAGTTCAGTTAATCCCATCCTGTTTCCCGATCAGCAGAGTTTGGGTCAAGGTACCACCAGTCCATGTAGTCGGCATATCTGCCACGAACATGCGGGATAAACCAAATGGGAAACGTTGGTAGATAGCAAGCGAAGCGAATCCGTTCCGGAATAAAATCCAAATGGTGTCTACCATCCAGAGCCCAGAAAGGGCCGACCAGAATCAGGTATACAGGATAGGAGATCAGAAGAAAAAGCAGACGCCGCCGGTTGCGCGGGTTGGGACGGACTGGTTCTGGCGACAAAGGATGATCGGTGGTGAAGATGTTCATACGAGCGAACGGGGCTTAAGGAGTTTTATAGATTTTGTTGGAAGTTACATCCGGCCCGCGCAGCAAGTTTTGCATCCTGTCAATTACCTCCATCCGGGCGCCGAAAAGACCTTGGGAGGGAAGACAGAAGAAAACCCTCCGGCCAAAGCGGCCAGGATTCCGAAACTTTATGGCGTATGTCGGCCAACGCATGTAGAGGGAATGAATGCGTTCCACGTCGGTCCAGGGAATGTGAAATTCCTGAGAACCCTCAAGGATGTAAATACCTGCATCGTCAAATGAGACGACCTTTAGGCGAGGGGAAAACCAGATGAGTATGGCCACATAAAGCAACGCGACGAATGCGAAGGGAATTGCGATCCAACTGCGTTGCAGTGCACCCGCGGCCGTTGCAAAACCGAAAGAAACAGCCATGAACAGAGGCAAGGGAAATTTAAAGAAAAACGTGAGTCTGGTGGATGCTACTTCTTTCATTGTTTCATGCGACTTTGAATTCCTCTTTCGAACCTTCCGGCCAGAGCACGGTGTAATGATTTCCATCTACTAAGCGATAGGCCGCCTTGACGGACTCCAACTTTCCTTCCCGGAGCAATGTTTGCCGGACTCGCCCAAAAGTAGCGGTTGGATCAGAAGTAAAAATGAAAATGTTCGTCTCACTGGAACCGCAATCATGGCCATCCACATCTGCTGAATCGCCCAAGTCTTCAATCAACTTCTCTTCAAGGGCGATCATGGTGTCATAGTCGGCGAGTGAGTCGCCGCGAAATTGGAGGACGAGTTGATAGCTCATGGCTGGCATGCTTCAGCCTGAAGAAAATATTGCTTGTCGTGGAGTAAAATCTCATTAGTCTCGCGGAGACTTCTGACTTGGTTATTCCAACAAGGTCATTTCAGCAAGGAGTTGAGGTAAAATGGCATCCCACAAAAGAGAAGCATGGATTCCATGGCGTAGCTGTCATTTGAAGCCGGTCGTGTTTAAGAAATCGAATCCTGCACTCGATAAGATTGGGTGGGTTCGGGTTGTTATGCAGACGGGTTGAAGATGGCAGGGTTGCAACAAAAACAATCAAAACTCAAACCATAAACAGGCAGGTAAAATTCAAAAACAGATGAAATCAAAAAACTCAAACCTAGCGTACACCTTGTTGGCTATACTCGCCCTGACACTGGGCGTTGGAGCGACGAGGACTTTAAATGCCCAGAATTGGGACGTTAGCGCGCCCGGTTCAGTTCCGGGTTCTAGTATCGGAACGATGGTGGCCAAGGATGGGGTCGTTTTCGCAGCTGGCTCAGGGGGCATAGCACGCTGGACCAAGTGCGACGGCTGGCAAACGATCGGTTCGGGAGGTGTGGGCACCATGTACATAAACGGGAACTATCTGTATGTGGGCGGGAGCTTTAGCTATATTAGTATTGATGTACCCCACCCTGGCGGTCCTGTGTCGGAACAGATAACCGCTACAAACATCGCCAAATACAACCTTATCACCCGCACGTGGTCGGCCGTGGGAGACAACACCATGACCAATCCCGTCAATGCCATTGTCCTTGATGCCGCGGGGAAGGTCTACGTTGGGACCCTAGGCCTGGACATTCCTCTTGATGGTTCCCCCTACGAACAAGTTGACACCTCGCTGGCGCAAGTATGGAACGGAACCAGTTGGTCCACTCTCGGTGGCGGCTTGGCGATTGATAAAGACCCCACCAGAATCAGGTATCCATTCGGAGTCTCCTCACTTGCGACCGACGGAACGAATGTTTTTGTAGCAGGCGCCATTAACGGCGCATTTAATGGTGGCACTTTCGTTTCATCACCAGCCCTGATCAAATGGAATGGCTCCTCATGGGTGGCAATGGCCAGCAATATTCCAGGACTCACCCCAAGCCTAGGAGGCACCTCAAGCCTCTTTGATTACTTCTCTACCGATTACACCTATTCCTATAACTCACGCATTAATTCGATGGCTATTTCGGGCACAAACTTGTTCGCCATTGGTAATATGACCGGTCCCAGGGATCTCGTGACCCTTGCCTACGCAATGCCCTACGGTATGGCACGATTCTCTACTACAACCGGAGCCTTTATTCCAGACTACAGTCTGGCTTCACCCGGTATCGGCTATCAGGTGGTTGCGCAAGACGGAATGGTTTACGTCAGCGGTTCATTTGATTCCATTATCAATGGATCTGGTTCGAGCATCTCCGCATATAGCATTGTACGGTGGGATGGAACAAGCTGGTCGGCTCTGGGGGCAGGCATCAAGTGGGCGGCCAGTGGCTATGATAATTACCCGGGATTCGTGACTACCCTGGCTGCGGACCAATACGCAGTTTACGCTGGCGGTGTTTTTGACACTGCGGGTGGCCAGTCTTGTGACAACGGCACTCCTGTCCGTTGGGTTCTCCAAGAAAATCCTGTGCTTTGCGGCGGCCCACTGCTCAACATCAACTTTGCGGCGGCGGACGCCGACAAGGTTGGGTTTGCCGCCGTTGGCCTGAGCACGAGCGACTTTTGGAATGGCTACCGGGCTCCTAACATTTCCTCTGCTGCGGTCACGAACCTGAAGTGGTCGGACGGCAGCAGTTCGACAGTTGGCGTCACGGTTAACAACGCGGCCGGCCAGTGGGGCAATCCCGTGAGCGATGGCATGTATGACGGTTACATTTATCCGCAGAACTCGGGCACCATCACCGTAACCCTTACCAATCTGCCCACGGGCACCTATGACTTCTACGCCTATGGTCACGGAGCGGCGAATGATCAAAACGGCATCTTCAACCTCGTTAGTAACTCGATTGATTATGGTACGCAGTCCACGACGATCGTAGGTTCGGCTTCCTGGCATTCAACCCTGTGGATAAACGGCCAGCAGTATGTGCGCTTTGGCGGCGTTCCGGTGGTGAGCGGCCAACCGGTCGTGCTCAACGTGCTGCCTGCCAACGCGGCCTATGGACACATTGCGGTGATCAACGGCTTGCAGGTTGCCCGGCGCACTCAATAGCGCGGACACGCAATGCGGCGACGCCGACTCGGGGGAGTAGTTTGTGGGCTGTCAACGGCGGCATTGCCGCTTAGAGATAATTGAGTCCCCCGCCACTGTTTCAGAGGGCCCAGAAGCGATTCTGGGCCCTTTTGGCATCACAATGAGATGCTGATTTCAGTGCCTGATTATGCCCGCAGGTCGCCTACGCGGTTGGCACGATGAATTGGATTACGGCGCGAGAGAGGTCAGGGAGCGCGGCGCAATGCGTCCTTACCCTACATTGATTGCTGGCGCAACGGATTGGATCACGGATCGCGTACGCGGATTGAGGTAAAGTTTAGAATGTAGTCGCGGGCCATGTTAGTGCGGCGCGCACGGAGTGACACGCCCTACCCACCCACCAGCCTGGCGGTGGAATTGGATACCTTGTCGCGTGCGCGAATGATAGCCGGGCTGATGGAAAGGAGTGGTCAAAGTGCTTGAAGAAGGCAGCCTTATACCTTCATCTGTATGGTATTTTATATTGACGCCAATCTGGCACAAGGCATACATTTGGGGTGCATGCTAAAGCAGGTGTTAATGAAACTGAAAGCAAGGCTGTGTAAGCCAAGCGTTTTTCATAAACGGGACGGGAGGGCAGCTCGAAGAAGAGAGGCACTCAATTTCATCGACCGTGAGTTATCGGGAGATAACGGGACATCATTTTATTTTTGATTTTTGGATGAGAGCCGAAATTACACGTTATGAAGTTGGGAAGCCCCTCACCCGTCCTATGGACATGCCCTCCCCGCTCAAGTATTCGCTTGGCGAGGAGGGTGGCGTATTTTGGTGGTGTAAGGGAGCTTGGCGCGTTAGGGTCGCTGACAGGTTTTACGATGCGGGTACCCTGAAAGGTGGACAACATGCGGGGATGGCCGGTTCGAAATCGCAAGGTGCATGGGAGTTCGGATGGTGGATGACGGTGAAAAAAATTCTGAGGATAAATACCCGAGTTCGGAAGGTATCGGAAGGTATCG